>CAYNBZ010000021.1:0-34184 GCA_964395975.1 uncultured Muribaculaceae bacterium
TATCAATGACGGACAACTGACTTTGTTTTGACTTTATATCGAACTCACGTTAAATACATTTGCTGTTATCCACCCCTATATCACGACATGGAAAAAGGTATCATGCAATATCAGTCCTTGAACATACCGGAAAACAAGTTGAAAGAATTAGGGATAAGTGGGACTATCAAATTATCATATTTTTGAAATCCTCCTATTCAGGCATTTTTGCGCCTCGTAGAAAAACAAAAACTCCCGATTCCATTTGATAATCGGGAGTTTTCTGCTATTTGCCTTTCTTCAAAGCGGTGTACCACTAATCAACATATAGGCAATGTATCGGAAATCATATTACTTTGTGACTGCTGAGATTTGGGGCTTAACGCCATCTATCACATTCACTATGTAGTCGCCAAGTTTTTCGCTCTCACATATGATATCCATGTAAAATATACCTTCCTGATACGGGTATATCTTACGATTGATATTTTCAATATTGCCGGCTCGCAACACATTGCGGAAATTATTGATTTCCCGTTCCTTGTTGTAGCAGTTGTCGATGTCCTTTTCGCCTATGCCGTCGGTGCCAATACCTCGCAACACAACAAGCATATCTTCAAGAGCATCAGATACGTAACGAAACATGGCATCGACATTCTGTTCGATAGCCTCGTTAAACGTCACTCCGGCTTCATGTTGACGCGACATGGTATGAGCCAAGCGGTTACAACTGTCGGCAATGCTTTCTATCTCCCCCACAACCGTCAACATCGATGCAACACGCATTTTGCTTTCGTAACTTAACCGATTTTCAACCACACGATTCAGATAGTTGGCAATTTCAATCTCCATACGGTCGGAAATATCTTCATACTTGCCTATCCTCGAATAAAGCGTATTGAACTCTTCTGTGTCGGGTTTAGTGTGTTGCAACTGTTTCACCATGCCAAACATCCGTTCTATGCGCTCGGCATATACGACTATTTCGCGTTGAGCCTGTGAAATGTTCAATTCTCCGGCAGTAAGCATCCGACTCGAAATATACTTGAGTTGGAATTCATCGTCTTCCTTATGTTTCGCCTTGACAAGCATATTTGCTATCTTAACGAAATACTTCGTGAACCATATCATCAACAGCACATTCACCACATTAAATGCCGTGTGGAAAATCGACAAGCCAAAAGATACAGCCAGCTGTAAATGTGCTATTTGCGCCATGACAGCGGCATCTCCATCGCCAGCTACAGCCAACTGGTAAGTCGCAGGATCGGTAGATTGCAATCCATCAAGATAAGTCATAAGGCCATGAGGGTCGCCCAACCCCACCGACTTGGTGATTTCGACATTCATTGCCACAAAAGGATAGAACAGCGCCAAAGCCCACACAGTACCGAAACCGTTGAACATGACATGACCCAATGCAGCCTTCTTGGCAGCAGTATTGGCACCAAGCGAGGCAATAACCGGAGTGATGGTGGTACCAATATTACTGCCGAGCACCATCGCACAAGCTATATCAAACTGAATCCACCCCTTGCTGCACATTATCAATATGATGGCAAATGCAGCCGAAGATGATTGAATAATCATTGTCAACACACACCCCACTACAAGGAAAATGATTATCGAGAGGAAACCCATTGACGCATATTCGGTGAGAAAGCCGAATACCTCGGGATTAGATTGCAAATCGGGTACGTTGGAATTGATGAAGTCAAGCCCCATAAACAACATAGCAAACCCTATAAAGCACTCAGCAGCCGACTTATACGTACTTTTATTAGAAAAGAGGAAAAGTACCGAAAGGCCTATCAAAGGCAAAGTGAGTGCCGAAATATTAACCTTGAAGCCAAACAGTGTTATGAGCCACGACGTCACCGTCGTACCTACGTTTGCCCCCATTATCACGGCCATGGAATCGGCAAGCGACATAAGCCCTGCATTGACAAAACTCACCACCATCACCGTAGATGCCGATGAACTTTGAATAAGTGCCGTTATAAGTACACCAGTGAACAGACCCGTAAAACGGTTCTTGGTCATTGCCGACAATATGGAACGCATTCGGTCGCCTGCCACCTTTTGCAGCCCCTCACTCATCACTTTCATTCCATACAGGAACAACCCTACTGCTCCAAGCAGTGTCAAAAAGTCAAGAAAAGAATAATGCATTGTAATATCGTTTATTTCGCAAATGCAGCATTGTTAAGGCACTACATTATTATTGCACAAAATTAAAACTTATTTACAATAACACAAATTATCAGGCACTCTTTTTAACGAGGCTTCAAAGTCACATGCTACCATTCAAGCCCCAAAGTCACACCTATTCCATGAAGCGATATGCCATTATACCTGTTGTTGTGGTGGTAATAATCGTCATAACTGCTATAATTTTGCGATATCAAGCTGTAAATCACACCCACATTGAGAGCCGATTTCGCACCGATTGCGAAACGCACACCCAAGCTGCAACTCAAATAAAAACTAACATCATTGTTGAAAATGCCATCATTGACTGTTATGTATCCATCGTCAAGCAGCATTGAAATCCCTGTCTTCAAATCAAGAAACAGGGAAATGTCACCGGTACCATTGTAACGAAAATCGAAAAACAACGGGAGCATATAAGCATTATCCGACAAGTCCATATTGTCATCCCGCCGTTTCGAGCCATCATTGTTATCTGTCTTCAGCACATCAAGGCCGGCACCTATACCCAAAAAGAGATTGCCACTGCTTAATCCATGTGAAGTGGTGACCTCAAATTTATTAGCTTGGTAATGCCCTACCCCGGCAATGTAACCCACATCGACAAATCCTTTGTAGGAAAAAAGAGACAATGAATGTTGGCCATGTGGCATATGTACCATTCTGGAGAATTGGGCATGTGCAAATATCGGGAACATGATTGCCGACAAGATACAAACCATAAGTGCATGTATTTTTTTCATAAAATACACAATTTTAGTTAAAACATAGGCGTTGGGAGTGCGGAATGTCATCTATAGTGCCGTTGTCATAAACCAACGAGCCATTGACAAATGTTTTCACTACTCGATTGTGGAACATGGTACCAACAAACGGAGACCATCCGCATCGTGACAAAATAATATCATCGGAGACAACAAAAGAGTTATCTGGACGTACAACGGCAATATCAGCATGGTATCCCCTGCGGATGAAACCACGCCGGTCGATGCGATAAAGGCGCGCCGGAGCATGGCACATCTTGTCAACGACCTGTTCAACCGAAAAAATGCCCTCTTTGGCCATTTCGAGCATCGCCACAAGAGAGAACTGCACCAACGGCATCCCCGATGCAGCCTTCAGACAGTTGCCCTGCTTCTCCTGCCACAGATGCGGAGCATGGTCGGTAGCGATGATGTCTGCCGTGCCACTCTCCACAGCCCTGCGCAATGCATCCCTGTCGGTGCTCGATTTTATTGCAGGGTTACATTTTATCATGTTACCGAGCCTACCGTAATCTTCATCGCAAAACCACAAATGATGCACACACACTTCACTCGTTATACGTTTGTCGGAAAGTGGCATCTGTGAGTTGAACAACGACAATTCACGAGCAGTCGATACGTGCAGCACGTGCAATCGTGTACCGTATTGCGCCGCACACTCCACAGCACGAGCAGTCGATACATAACACGCCTCGGCATCCCGAATGAGCGGATGAAACTGCACCGGAAGATTTTCGCCATATTCTTCGACGTATTTTTTACGATTGGCAGCAATCGTAGCCTCATCTTCCGAATGAACAGCAATCAATGCGGGTATTTCAGAAAAAAGCCGATGAAGCGCAACAGGGTCATTTACAAGCATATTACCTGTGGAACTGCCAAGAAACGCCTTCACTCCACAAGTTTTTGAATAATCCACCGACAGCAATGTGTCGATATTATCGTTGGTCGCCCCGATAAAGAAACTGTAATTGGCCAACGACACCTCGGCTGCACGACGGTATTTCGCCTCGAGAGCTTCAATGGTCGTAGTAGGTGGAACAACGTTAGGCATATCCATATAAGATGTCACCCCTCCTGCAACGGCAGCCCTCGACTCGGTAGCAATATCGCCCTTGAGAGTCAATCCGGGATCGCGAAAGTGTACCTGATCATCAATCACTCCGGGAAGTACCCAACACCCTTCCAAATCGAATACCTTGCCACACGATTCCAAGACTTGCCTATCGGGACTATCGTGCCCGACACACGATATCATGCCATCTTCAATGACTATGTAACCATAAAAACGCTGATATTCGTTAATTATAGTCGCATTGTACAGCAAAACACGACCTTTCATATTCTCCTCCTCCCCTTAACTCTATGGTTTACGTTTAAACTTTGGATTAAACCAACTCGATATTTTCAGTTGTATTACACCAAACAGAGCCTCGCCGAAAATACTTGTGTTCATCTTGCTGGTGCCAAGTACACGATTTACAAAAATTATAGGCACCTCAACTATATCGAAACCCAACTTGTATGCCGTGAATTTCATCTCTATCTGAAAAGCATAACCCTTAAAATGGATATTGTCTAGGTCGATGGTTTCAAGCACACGACGGCGATAACACACAAATCCCGCCGTTGTATCTTTAACACGCATTCCGGTAACAAACCTCACGTAAGCACTGGCATAGTATGACATTATTACGCGTCCCATAGGCCAGTTTACCACATTCACACCGGTAATATAGCGCGACCCCACCGCCACATCAGCACCCTGCACGGCGCAAGCATCATGCAACGGTATCAGGTCTTTCGGATTGTGGCTAAAGTCGGCATCCATTTCTATAATATAATTATAGCCTGCATCGAGTGCCCATTTGAAACCCGCTATGTAAGCAGTGCCGAGTCCTTGCTTGCCCGGACGTTGCAACAGATGCAATCTTCCTGCATAAACCTGCTGCCTGTCCTTTACTATCAAAGCTGTGCCATCAGGAGAATTATCATCAATGACAAGAATATCGAAGTCGTAATCCAATTGGAACACGGCATCTATGATATTAGCTATATTCTCTTTTTCATTATAAGTCGGGATAATTACCAAGCTATCCGACTTTCCATCTCCCGTCATCTTTTACTACTTTATGGCTTATAACCACAAAAGTAAACTATTTTGCGTGGAATATGAAACAATCCAACCGATTTATTTCGGCAAATACCTAAGCAACATAGAAAAAAAGGAAGGAACGCATAATGCGGATATGCGTCCCTTCCTTATCTTCAACTATAAAACTTTATTACTTCGACGTGAGTATTCCAAGTTCGGCAATGGTGATGAAATCACGCTGTGCTATCTCTTCGAGCGACACGAATCTGAAGTAACGCGCACTACAAGTCTTGTCGAATGTGATTTTTTGCAACACCGTATTGTGCATAATGTTGCCAAACTCGGCATTTTTCATTACCTGTTGCCACTCTTTACCATCAAGGCTCACATAGAAATCATAATGGAACACAGTTCCTGCCTTACCATCTTTCTCTGTGGGTAAATAGGCAAATCCGGTGATACCATCAAAAACTTGCCCCATATCGACCGTAATCATTTTCTGACCTTTGCCACCGGCACTACGCCAAACTGTTTCGGGATTGCCGTCGATTGCAGCTTGTGCCTCATCGATGCTTCCCGAGGCCTTCACTACTTTCCAGTTATCAACGGGTATGTCGCTCACCTTCTGACCATCCTGTGCAGTATTGAGTTCCTCAACGCAATAAGCCGAAATACTTTTTATATTGGCAGCATTACGCGATTGGTTTACAGTCAACTTGATTGCCGAGGCTTCAATAGCCGGGAAGCGCAACATACGCTTATACCCTATGGTCGACCCCGAAGCTACTTCCACCCAATCGCCACCGACCATTGCCGAAACAGTGAACGATTCAACCCGCTGCCCTTTTGCAACATCCTCTTGCAGCACAACAGTGTTTACACCGGTCGACTGAGGCAAACTGCAAACCAATTCGTCTCCTTGCTCAACCGAAGCAGGAGCAAACGATAGCAAATCATCCGAAAAATTATTCACTATATACTCGTTGAATTCCTTGATTCGCTGTACATCTACATCCGAAAGCAAGCCATCGGTATTGGGAGGAATGTTAAGCAACAACACAGAATTGCGTCCGACCGATTCATAGTATATATCGACCAACTGGGCAAGAGTTTTCACATCACTGTCCTGCTCGGGATGATAAAACCATCCCGGACGTATCGACACATCCACTTCCGATGGATACCAGAACATCTCGTTTGCCTTGGCAATGAGGTCACGGCTGCCGAGGTCGGGTGCTTTGTCTTCAATCCCGATAGATTTGTTTACAGAGTCGGCACGTTCATATCCGCCAGGGACAAGCACTGTTGCACTCCATTCGCATTCACGTCCAAGTCCTTTTTCATTACCGACCCAACGCACGTCGTCACCCATAATGGCAGTCACGGCATTAGGTTGCAACTTGTGAATTACGTCATAGTAACGAGTCCAATCATACACCTGCTGCTTGCCATTAGGTCCTTCAGCACAAGCACCGTCAAACCACACTTCGTGTACCTCGCCATAATTGGAAAGCAACTCGGTAAGTTGTTCCACAAAGAAATCATTATACGCCGGCGAATCGCCATAACACTCGGCATTGCGATCCCACGGCGACAAGTAAACTCCGAATTTCAATCCATACTTGTCACACGCATCTTTAAGCTCTTTTACGACATCTCCCTTCCCATCGCGCCATGGCGACGAGGCCACAGAATGCTTGGTAGTGGCAGTTGGCCACAAACAGAATCCATCGTGGTGCTTGGCAGTGAGAATGACAAGTTTGAAACCTCCATCTTTAAGAGCCTTTACCCACTGTTCTGCATCGAGCTTTGCTGGATTGAACAGAGCAGGGTCTTCCGAGCCATCGCCCCATTCACGACCCGTAAACGTATTTATACCAAAGTGCAAAAAAGCTGTCATCTCAAGTTCCTGCCATGCGAGCTGGCGGGATGTCGGGACAAGACGCGAGGCCATGTCAATTTTTTGCTCAATCGTGGCATCGTCGGGAAAAGTCACATTTTTTTCATAATAAGTTTCATTCCCACCACATGATGCCAATATCAATGCACTGCTTGCAAGCAACAAGTGCAACTTGTTTCCTACGGTTTTCATTGTTTGTTTGGTTTTATGGTAAATTCAAATTCGTATGTTTCTATAGGTAACAAATATTTTTCAAGGACACCTGGACCACAAGTAGCTGTTCCAACCCCTGTTTGAGCGGCATCAATATGTATTGTGGTCGTACCATCACTAATCAGGTCGTTGAGGTGCTTTGCAGCATCTATCACCTTGTCGGTATAGGGCAAAGCCGAGAATTGGAACGGACTGTCGCTATCTACCTTGAGTCCCATGCCATCTCCACCGTCGATAGCAACCCACCGTGTATCTATGTGATTACCCGTAGATTCCGGTACCATATAGCAATGGAACATCTCTGCCGGTGACGTATGATAAATACCAATCATACCCGTTGGACGATCGACATAATTTTCATGTTCTCCTCTGCCAAGATAAGTCACTTTGCGCGACATTGCAGCATACATGCAAAAGGTCAGCCCCACACGTGGCAACGACTTGATTATTGCAGTATCAGGTGTAAAGCGTGTCGAAATATCGATAATACCCTTGCGGTCAATATTATAGACAAATCGAGCCTTTCCTATCGTCTGTCCCGCGTTATTTATTATATCGACATTTGCCTCAAAGCCGTTGCTCTTCATCTTATATTCGGTGACACGTTGCACGTAGTCATCAAGTCCGGCTGCTTTCCATAGATTCAAGCCTTTTTTATCTTTAATGTCATTTTCGGTTGCAGGACGATAAAGCGACAATTCAACGGGTGATGCAAGCATTTCACGACCATCATACTTATATGACAGCAACGCTCCAGATTCGGGCGAGAACGACACCGACACTTTGTCGTTCGAAATTGTGCAACCGTTCCGCTTCAGCGATGAACCCTGCGGCAAGTCACCTTTGGGTGCATATTTTTCATTCACCGCAATTACAAATTGGTCGTATGCCATAACATCATCGGTCGAAACAAATTGCGTTGCCACATTTGGAGTCCATTCAAGATTGAGATAAGCCTCGCATATATCATTTGGCAGCTTCATCTTGCCCAGTGCTATATCAACCGAGCCATGCGGTTCACATGCCACTTGTTGAGTTCCGCTGCTCACTACCCTGCCATCATCACCCACAAGGCTCCAATGCAAAGTGTAAGCATCGAGATTGGTGAAATCATGCCAATTCTTTACCGTTACCACAAGATTTTTCTCATCTTTCAGCGTAGTTTTCACATACTGGTACACACGTTTGGCCTCATAATAATGAGGACGCGGAACCCGACTAGCATCCACAAGCCCATTGCCGCTGAAGCTGCCAAACGATGGCACTCCATCCGGACCGAAGTCCCCGCCATAGGCCCAATACCACTTTCCGTTTTCATCAATGAGGCGGAATGACTGGTCAACCCAATCCCATATACAACCGCCCTGTGCCATAGGCTCCGACTCGAATACCTCCCAATAGTCCTGCAAGCCACCGCAACTGTTACCCATCGCATGGCAATATTCACATAAGATGAAAGGCCTATAAATGTCAGGTTTGGCAAGATATGCCCTTATCTCATCAATACTGCGATACATCCTACAATATATATCGGTGTTGAAATTTTCCTCAGCACGTTCATATTGTACAGGGCGATTGGTTTCGACCGATTTCAGCCAATGGTATGTTTCTTCAAAATTTGCCCCGTTACCGGCTTCATTCCCAAGCGAGAGAATAGATACTGAAGGGTGATTCTTAGTCCGCACGTACATGCGTTTTGTGCGATCTAAATGTGCCGTTAGCCAAGTAGTATCCTTGGCAAGCGATGCAGGTCCGTATCCCATGCCGTGCGACTCTATATTGGCTTCATCGATGACATACAAGCCATAACGGTCACACAAGTAATACCAGTAAATGTTATTGGGATAGTGAGAGCAACGCACCGTATTGATATTACACTGTTTTATAAGTTCTATATCCTTCAGCATCATTTCTTTTGTCACAGTACGCCCTTGCTGTGAAAATTCATGTCGATTCACTCCCTTGACAAGAACAGGAACCCCATTAATACAAAAACGTCCGTCTTTTATTTCAGAAGTTTTGAAACCAACATTACTTCCGGTCGTATGCACCACCTTGCCATCTCCATCATACAGATTTAAAACGAGCGTATAAAGATATGGCTTCTCGGCACTCCACGCATTTACATCAGGTATCACCTTGCTGAATTTCACCTTCCCGCCGGTCGTCAACAGGTTATCTTGAGCCACTATTTTGCCTTTGGCATCATGCAATTCATAACCGACCCTTGCATCACCGCCGCCTACAGCCACATCTATCGATAATTCTCCGTCATTATATTTTTCTTTATCAAGAGGTGAAACCACCGTATAGTCTTCGATATACGTCATTGGCGTACTATACAGATAAACATCGCGTTCTATGCCGCTCAACCGCCACATATCTTGACATTCAAGATATGAACCGGAACTCCACCTATACACCTCCACTGCAAGTACATTGTCGCCATCGGTAACCTTGTCGGTAATATCCCACTCGGCAGGGGTTTTGGAATCTTGGTTGTATCCGAGCAGTTCACCATTCAGCCACACATAAAAGAACGAAACGGTTCCTTCCATGCACAACACTATTCGACGACCGTCCCATGCCTCCGGAACACGGAATGTTCGACGGTAAGACCCCACTTCGTTTGTTTCGTAAGGGACAAACGGCGGATTCTTCTTAAAATTGAAGAACGGCTCGTCAAATTCATACGTTTCATTCACATATATCGGTATGCTATAACCTTGCAGCTCCCAGTTGCCCGGCACCTTTATGTCATTCCAATTTCCATCATAATAATCGGGTTGATAGAAATCGATCGGACGTTTATCGGGATTACGTACCCAATTGAATTTCCATGTACCGTTAAGGCTCATATAATAAGGAGAACTCTCATAATCAAATTCACTTATGCTTTCAACGTCGCCCTCACGATACGGCCACACATAAGCATGGGGATCGATTTTGTTCAGACCGATCGCATATTGACTTTGCCACTCAGGCAAATCACTATTGGCAAACATAGGCAATGCCGATGCCAACAAGCCATAAAAAAGAATTGCTTTAGGTTTCATTTCAATGGATTTGAATAACGTACTAACGGGTTTATGTCATTTTATTATTATTTCGTCAAAATATATCCATGTGTCTTGTCCTTCCTTGAAATCGCCCTCAGGACATTTCCCCGGATTGACAAACTCTATTTTCACATAGCGGCAACTTGTGTTCACATCAAATGTCACATCCTCTATGGCAGTACGGGTGCGGAACACTTCGGCTTGCGAGTTGGAAACCGAACTTATTGACCGAAATTTCTTATTGTCATCGGAAACCGATACCGTAATTTCTTTCGGTATATGCACACCCATACTCGAATTGTTGATACAACCAAGTATCACTTCTTCAATCGAAATGCGCTTGCCCAGGTCTATGAGAAACGAGCCATCCTTACCATACCACCCTACCCATTCGAAATCGGAATGACGGTCGCTGCCACGCAATCCGTTGGTAAGAACATAATCATTGGCTGCTTCACTTGTCACTTTTCGTCCGGTGGCCTTGTTAAACGACACATCGAGTGTCAACACCTCGCCCTGCTGCCTGCCGTTGCTGAAAGTGGCAGCTTTCACCACAGATGATTTTTTCAAATCGAATGCTTTTTTATATAAATCCGACTCACCGGTAGGCTCAGAGCCATCAACAGTATAACGAATCTGCACATCAGGGCGTATGCATGACAATTCTACTTGCACCTTGCCATCGTTCGGTGTCAGTTTATGATCGATATTAAACATCGAACGTGCCGTAACGACATCCATTGCCTGCAAATGTGGAGTCAACGCATCGACCCGCTGTAAGAAACCTTGCCAGTCTTTCTCACCTTGCTTGCTCCAGGCTACCTCGGCAGCAGCAAAAAGCCGAGGGAACAACTGATGATGCACATCAGACGGTGTGCGGCAGAATTCGGTCCACATCGAAGCCTGAATACCCAACAACATATCGGCATATTCCGGTTTCCAACTTGGTCGAATCGGCTCATATTCATAAACATCCTTTAATGTAATATTGCCAAAATAGGTATATGGTTCAAACCATTGCGGGCCTTGATAACGAATAAAATACAACACTCTTGCAGGTGTCATGACAAATTGGTGTCCTTGCATCGCTGCTTTTGTTGCAGCCTCGCCAAATCCACGCCACCCATATATCACCATGTCCTCGGGCAACTCGTGATTAGTGAGTTCATCCCATCCCATAGGCACTTTACCCTTGCTGCGAACATAATTGCTCACACGCTTCATGAAATATTCCTGCAATCCCTCAAGGTCGCTGATATGCTCGTTTTCCATTCGGGCGTTGCACCGCCAGCAACGTCCCCAATAAGTCTTTACGGCCTCATCGCCGCCAAGGTGAATATACTTCGACGGGAAAAGTTGCATCACTTCATCGAGCACATTTTCAAGAAATGAAAAAACACTGTCATTGCCGGCACAATAAATAAACTGAGTGTTTTTACCTCCACCGCCGGGCAATACGGTAATCGGTTCATCGACCGATGGACATGCAAGTTCGGGATAAGCGGCAAGCGAAGATGACGTGTGGGCCGGCATCTCAATTTCAGGAATCACTTCAACACGCCTCTCGGCCGCAAACGCCACTATTTCGCGTATGTCATCTTGGGTGTAATATCCACCTTCATCGGGTTGCTCTCCATCCCGCTGATTCGGACGTGCAGGAAAAGGCTCGTCACGGTGTACACGCCACGCCCCTACTTGCATCAGGCGCGGATAACGCCTGATTTCTATCCTCCAACCCGTATCATCGACAAGATGCAGATGCAACTTATTGATTTTCAACATCGCCGCTATATCTATCAATTTCAGCAACTCACGCTTTGGCATAAAATACCGTGCGACATCTACCATCAAGCTGCGATAGCCGAAACGTGGATAATCTTCGATATGCATCACCGGTACCTGCCATGCCACATTGGCAGACATATCACAGCCATCAAATGCAGCCGGCAATAACTGCCTTAACGATTGTAAGGCATAAAAGAAACCCGCATCGTCGGCCACTTTTATGGTGATTTTATCTTGTGCTACATCAAGCCTGTAGCCCTCACAAGGCAACGATGTATCGGCTTTCACCTCTACATCGCCAATTTCGGCAATCTTAATTGCAGGCATAAAACCTGCCACCTCACCAAATTTTTCAACAAAAAACATGGCAGTTTTCAACTGCTGCACATTTTCCACAGCAAACGTCGTTGCATCATCGAACGTGAAATATCCCGTACCTTCGACCGACAAGACAGGAGCCGGAATCACGGAAACAGATGCTGACAATGACGACAAACTGCACAACACTACAACAATTGCCGATAACAACTTGTATTTCATGACCGTTCGGCTTTATTCGTTTATCGGGTATTGTTCAAGTATAGGGTCGCCATATTGCACCTGCAACCTTTTTAATTCACGCATAAGCTCCCTCGTGACATCTTCAGTGCCTTGTTGCCCGTATATATTGTTCATTTCATGAGGGTCGGCAAGCAAGTCATAGAGTTCCCAAGTGTCAATATCATTATAAAAATGTATCAATTTATATCGGTCGGTCCGTACCCCATAGTGCCGTTTAACCATATGCTCGGCAGGATATTCATAGAAATGGTAATATAGCGAATTACGCCAATCGGTCGGTTGCTCGCCTTTCAGTAGCGGAACAAGCGACACGCCTTGTATGTCATCAGGAATCGGTACACCGGCCAGTTCAAGGAAAGTGGGGGCGTAATCGATATTCTGCACCATTTGCGGAATATCACCACGCATGTCGAATCCCGCCGGCAGACGCATAATGAGCGGAGTGTGCATCGACTCTTCATACATGAAACGTTTATCAAACCATCCGTGCTCTCCCATATAAAAACCTTGGTCGGAAGTATAGACCACAAGCGTATTATCAAGCAGTCCCTTTTCTTCAAGGTAATCGAGCACCCGACCCACATTATCATCAAGCGATTTCACTACCTTGCTGTAATCGCGCATATATCGCTGATACTTCCATTCGGCAAGCTCACTGTCGGTAAACTTTCTTGCATAAAACTCTGCTGCGATAGAATCGTAAAATGCATCGAAAACCTTACGATCGGCTGCATCCATCCTCCCTACGTACTTTTCATAAGTTTCTTTCAATCGAGAAGTCTTATCGCGGCCGTTCATCTTCAGGTCGTATATCAAATCCATATCCTTGGCTATGCTCATCTCTTGAGAAGCAGCGGCAAGACGACCTGCATAGTCATCATAGAAGTTCTCGGGCAAAGCAAAAGTACTGTCCTCATATTCATGTAGATATTTTATTTCAGGCAGCCAGTTGCGATGGATGGCTTTATGATGTATAAAAAGGCAGAACGGCTTGCTCTTGTCACGCCCGCTTTCCATCCAATCGATACTCATGTCCGAAATGATATTGGTCAGATAACCGTGACGCTTGATGGTATCATTGTCCATCGTTATAAAATCGGGATTGTAATAATCGCCCTGACCCGGCACGATTTCCCAATAATCAAATCCTGTAGGAAGACTTTCAAGGTGCCACTTTCCGATAATCGCAGTCTGATAACCGGCCTGCTGCAACAGCTTGGGCACAGTCTGTTGCGAACCGTCAAACACGCAAGTGGTATTGTCGGTAAACCCATTGGCATGGCTGTGTTTGCCCGTAATCATGCAAGCCCTGCTCGGTCCGCTCAATGAATTGGCCACAAAGCTATTGGTAAAACGCACCCCGTCATTGGCGATACGGTCGAGGTTGGGCGTTTCTATAAACCGACTGTCGTAGCAGCTCATCATTTGAGCCGTATGATCATCGGTCATTATATAAACGATATTAAGTGGCTTAGATTCCTCCTTCGACTGTTGGCATGATGCCAGAGATGCCAATGCCCCGGTGCCAATCATGGCGCAAATAGTTTTAGTGTTGTAATTGTACATAATTCTATCTTACGGTGTTAATGGGTGTAATAATAAATAGGCACGTATTGTACAAATTTAAGGAATTTTTGTGCAATACGTGCCTGACGATTAAATATTAATGCAATTTGCTCAAAGTATTTTGCAACATTTAACAACTAATCGCAATCATAGCTATAGTCAGCCGTACCATCGGTTGTAGTAGGCCATCCCGGATTCTGATAAATGGTGCTTTCACCGTTGTCATCAGTTGCAAGCAAGAACTCCAATATGGGTATCGGTTCAAGATAGTGCGGCTTCGGGAAATTATAACCGCTTGAGAATGTGACAAGCGTAGTGGTAATTTGCAATGGACTCAAATAATCGGACAAGCCACGAGCCGATACCATTGTCCCTTCCTCAAGAGTTAGCCCGTCATCGGTCCACAAAGTGTACATGGATTCCCACAAGTTCATGCCATATACATAATAGCTACGCATGAGGTCAAGAGCTCTCCACCGCTTCAAATCGTCCAAACGCATACCCTCGGCATAAAATTCACAGCGACGTTCACGACGTATGTTATAGAGTGTCGTGCTCACTTGCTGCCCTTTCGATGTTACGGCAAGGTCATCCTCTTCACTCAGTACAGTTGCAGCAATAGTCTTGTTGTAATCCTCATCCACACCTGCACGGCTACGCAATGCCCGCCAATACGAATCACAATTTCCGCCAAGATTGCCATATCTTTCATAGTAGGCCTCAAGATAAATCAAGTAAGCTTCGGCCGAACGCAATATCGGATTTGCACTTGTTCCCTGTCCTTGATTATCCTGCCCCGACTCGTAACTTATCCACTTGGTCATTTCATAACCTGTGGTGCTGCGCTCATTTCCTGATTCCCTTATGTGCGGACGTATGGTAGTATCATTAGCAAACACACTGCCCGTTATGGGATCCGACTCCCCACTAAGATAATTTCCTGCCACTTTCACACCAAGCCGTCCGTCACGGTTGGTCATTTGCTCGCGCATCTCCGCATCTCCGCCATAAAGTGAATTACTATCATAGATAGGCAAACCATTGGTCATCAAAAACGTATTGACAAGAGCCTTGGATAATCCGGTACCCGCACCTGTACGTGAAAGATAGTTGGTCACACTGTGAGATATAACACCGATGCTGTAATATCGCGCGAGTATGACTTCATCAGAGTTACTGAACTCACCGGTATTGTTGAACATCGACATGTAATCAGAGTCGAGCGGCCTGTTGTCGGCCACTTCTTGCGAAGCCTCGATGGCTACATCCAAGAAATATTGTATTTCGGCATCGGCTGAGCCTGCTTGGAATGTAAAATCGGGATACATCGAGTGTCCCACCCATTTGCTGTTACCCGGCACAAATGCCGTTCCGGCATGGTATTTCTCCCAAGTAGCCTCATATAGAGCCACACGAGCCTTAAGTAACTTTGCAGCATCCTTACACAATCGTCCTGTCTCGGGCGCACTCTCCATCAACAGCGAATCAGCTATTTCCAAATCACTGATGATGAAACGGGCAACTTCGTTACGCGGATGACGGCGGGCAGCTTCGGCAAGCTCACTTTCATCATCATCGAGCATGGTAGTGAGTATGGGTGCATCGCCGAAGTTGCGCAACAGGCGGAAGTGCTCCCATGCACGGAAGAAATAGCCTTCACCCCAATAATGGTTTATATATTCTTCCGACCCCGAGATGCCATCGCCGTTAAGTTCAGAATCTATACGGTTGATAAAATAATTGATACCACGCAAATTTTCAAAATTCCATTCCGAATCCGACTGTTCAACCGTGCGCTTCTCGCCTTCATAAAACAAGTTTTCGGGAGACGTACCGATTTGATTGTCGCTTTGATTATCGAGGCCATAGATGTCATTATCGCCATGATAATAATCGTTATGAGGCAAGATGTTGTCATAAAATTCATTAGCAGCCATTTTAAGGTCATTTTCTGTGTGGTAATATGACACCTCGCTGGCAAAGTCGAGCGGTTCTCTATCCAGAAAATCCGAACACGAAGCCACAGACAGACATGCCAATGATATTCCTGTTATATATAGATATTTGTTCATCGTTTTTTTCAATTAATATTATTGGCTGATTAAAATGTTAACTCAACACCTACCGACCATGTACGGTACTGAGGATAAGTTTTTCCTGCACCATAATCATCGGAAGTTGAACCAATCGACTCGGGGTCGTATATACGCAATTTGGTAAACGTTAAAAGATTCTCACCCGACACGTATAAACGAGCATGGTCGATATACTTCGACAATTTTACAGTTTTGGGCAACGTGAAACCAATCTGCAAGTTCTTCAAGCGGAGATAAGAAGCATTTTGCAAGAAGCGGTCGCACACTTGCGAGTTGTTGGTATCGGTGCGCAAACGACCGTAATAAGGATTTTCATAATTGGCACCAAGTTCCGATCCTGCATAACGGAAATAATCCAAATGGTCGGTGTAAAACGAACGTTGATAAGGAGCCACTATGCCAAAGAATGTGGCAGAGTTTTCAAAGAAGAAATCGCGCTTGCCTATGCCTTGGAAATAAGCCCTTAAATCGATGAATTTCCATTGAGCCTCAAGTGTAAAACTATAGGCATAACGCGGAGTCGAGTTTCCTATGACTTCCAAATCTCCGTGATTGTCAATGGTATATGCTCCGTTGTTCACCGATCCGTCACCATTGAGGTCCATATACATCAAGTCACCACCGCCCCAGTTCGACCCGATTGACGATTGTTCGGCCACAGCAAGGTGCTCTTGCATCTCTTTGTCGCTTTTGGCTATGCCCAGCACACGATAGCCCCATATGTCACCGAGCACTTTACCTTCATAATAGCCACTCAAGCTGCCAGTAGCTGAATAATACTTCGTAACCACCGACTGGTAATCGCTCAGGCTTGCCGAAATTCCGTAGCTGAAATTGGCTCCGATGCGGTCGCGCCAAGACACCTCGAATTCCCAACCTCGGGTACGCAATTCGGCATTGTTAGTGAGAGGAGCATCGGCTCCATATACAGCCGAAAGTGATTGCGCAGGCCCTACCATGTCCTTGGTGGTACGTTGATACCAGTCGAACGATGTGTTAAAACGATTGCTGAACATACCTATGTCGATGCCGACACCGGCATTCTCGATGGTTTCCCACGTAAGCGAAGAAGAATAGGGATCAAACACGGGCAATACATTGGCCTGTGCCCCTCCAAGAACCACAGTCCCTTGCGATGCTGTCATCTGTTGGTAATAAGGATAGAACGAAGTGGTATTCTGATTACCGAGTTGGCCGTAAGACCCGCGCAACTTCAGATATTCGAGCTTTATACCGTTTCTCACCGGCTCAAAGAATTTTTCATTGGCTATGTTCCAACCTGCCGACACTGATGGGAAGAATCCCCAACGTTGGTTTGACGGGAAACGCGAAGCCCCGTCGTAACGCAAATTCACCTCAACCATGTAACGGTTGTCATAGGTATAGTTCAAACGACCGAAAAAGCCAAGGTTAGCCCATTCTCCTTTAGTTTCTGAAACAAGAATGTCGTCAGAAGTCGAGTTGATAAATGGCACATCGTCAAGAAGTATGTCCTTTGTGGCCATACGAAGAGTTTCATTATAATAATACTCGGTCTGCATACCCACAAGCACCTTGAAATAATGCTTGTCCTTAAACGTATGCTCGAAATCGGAATACACATTGCTCTGGAAATAATTGACATGCCCCTTATATCGTTGATAAGTGGATTCACCGTCACCCGGCTGTATCCTGAACGTTCCATTGGAATTGATTTCAAAACGCGATGCCACACCTTCAAGCGGAGAATAGTAAACCGTTTCGCCTGCGGGGGTCAAATAGGTCAAAGCGGCAAAGTTCTGGTCGCCAGTCTTGTTTTCTATACGGCTGTTGAGGTCAACATATATTTTCCAGCCCTTTATCGGCTCCACAGTTAAATTGGCCTGATTATAGAGTTGCAAATTACGGTCGCCCTGCCGGCCGCCTTCAAGAAACGACGGTATCATAGATTCCTTATTATAACTTCCATCGGGCATATATACCGGCATCAGCGGGCTCCGGCGGCCAAGATTGTGGAAAAACAGACTGTTGAGCGAAGATGGCTTGTCATTATCGGTGCTCACCAAGCGCGATGTCCAATTAAACGTCACATAATCATTAAACCTCACACCCACTTTGCCACTTAACGCTAAACGTTTGTAATACTCATCGGCATAGTTGTACAGACCTGTCTGTCCCATATAATTACCTGAGAAGTAATACGTAACTTTGTCACTGCCGCCGCTCACGCTAAGATTGTGTTCGTGCGAAGTGGTGAAATCCTTCAGGAAAACGTCATACCAGTTGGTATTGCCAAACGAACGTTGACCCCAAGTCCAGTCATCGCTTCCATCAACCGCCTCTATGCCGTACTGTAATTCACCCCTCTGATAAGCAAGGATTTTGTTCAACTGTGTCTCGGAGAATTGTGCTGTACTACCAGTGTTGACAAACGCATCGTTCACCATCAAGGCATACGTATATGAATCAACCGGTTCCGGAACCGATATTGGTTGAGACAAGCGCACATTGCCCGTATAATTGACACGCAATCCACGCTCACCCGACTTGGTTGTGACCAATATCACACCAAATGGTGCACGCGAACCGTAAATCGAAGCGGCCGCAGCGTCTTTCAACACCGAAATAGACTCTATATCATTAGGATTTATGGTCGATAGGTCACCTTCCATTCCATCGATAAGCACCAATGGCGATGAATCGGATCCCTCGCCAATCGAACCGACACCACGGATGTTGATTTCCATTTCCTGTCCGAGTCCGCCACCTTGGTCATTGGTGATGTTCAGACCGGCCACCACACCCTGCAAGCCTTGCAAGGCATTAGAAATAGGTCGGCTTTCGAGCGATTTGTTATCAATAGTTTTAACCGCACCTGTAGCATTTACTTTTTTCTGCGTGCCGAAACCCACAATTACCACCTCATCAATCATTTGCGTGGCACTGGTCATCTTTACATCAAACCGACGTTTGTCGGCTACTTTTATTTCCTGTACATCATAACCAATAAACGAAATGACCAATACGCTGTTTTCGCCCGGCACCTTTAATGTGAATTTTCCATCTATATCTGTGGCGACACCGCCCTTTTCACCCTTTACAACGATACTTGCACCCGGCAACGGGGAATCACTTTCATCGACCACTGTTCCCGACACCGTTATCTGTGCCATTACTGTTGACAATCCCATGAACAGAGATGCCAATAATATTATAATCTTATTCATTGCTTCTTTACTCTATTCTTAGGTTTATGTTTAATCAGTTCTGCCCATTTGCAGGAATGGAATCTCATATATCACGGCACTGTCCGAAGTGTAGATATACTGCACCTGCAAATTGCTGCGTGCGCTTGAACTGCCGTTTCTTGAAATAACTATCGATATGCTGCCGTCACCGCCGCCAGAATTGCTCTGCAATGCATACCACCGTGGCGTAGAATTATCCGGCACCGGTGCACTCCACCGTGCGTTGCTCACAATATCGAGCGTCAACGTGTCGCGGTCGGGCGATAAATTGATTTGTTCTATTTTCACATAGCGGCAAGTACCGTCTTCATACCACAAGGTATCCGAAACCTCTGTCACTTGACTTCCATCATCTCCGATGATGGTATCATAACTGAGGTTATAGCGCATAATCGTAGAGTCAAATTCCCTTGAGATTACAAGTTCATACTCTTCACCTATAACCGATGAAATATTGGTCACATCGAGAGTGCCACGAATGCTGTAATCTCCCGGATTTTTAGGATCGTCTTCGCATGAAACGAAGCCAATGCTAAGCACAGACAATCCCAAGATCAGATAAAATAGTTTTCTCATATATTATTTTTATGGGTAAAGTTTTTATTTCTCAAGCATGTTTGGTCTTTTCTCCGGAATATCTTATAAATTATCCCCATTTGGAGAAAAGACCAAACACGCGATGCAGTTTACTTCTTCACAAGTCTTCCGGTGTAGGTATTACCTTGTTTTGTCAATACGGTTACCACATAAATCCCCGAGCCGAGCAAATCGACCTCGAGTATAGAGGCTGAAGTCTCATAACGCATTCTGCATATGCCCTGAGTGTCATATACGCTAACGCGATAAGCGACCTCACCGTCTGGAATGGCAAGAGTTACGGTGCCATCTTTGGCAGGATTGGGATAGATATTGATAGTCTTGTTTTCTTTGGTATCTTTGTCACTCTTAATGAGCTGGATGCCACTCCCTTCGGGATATACATCGACATGGGTGACAAGAGTATCGACATTGCTGTTTATGGCAAAACTGGCAGCCTTTACAAGGCTATACTGGTGGCTCGTTTTCACATCATTACCCATATCCCAGTAGAAGATTCCTTTAAGTCTGTTGTCGCGTACAAACTTGGCTCGTTCATAAGTCTGGTCGAATCCGCAGAAATAGCGTGTATAACCATCATCATCAACACGTTCATTCTGGTCGGGAGTATAATCCCCCTCAAGAAGATTGTTGCGTACACCGATAGGAGATGCAGCCGTAACCTCTGAGCCATTTAACCATCCTCGCGAGGTAGTCGTAGCATACGACATGACAATCTTTTCCTGCGGGAACCCTTGGTTTATGAAACGGTCGTATGCCGCTTGATATGTGGTCATGTTAAAAAGGGTGCTGCTGGGACCATATACCTGGAATGTGAAGAAATCGCAATTATCCATATACTGAGTCGGCAACCCATACGACACATAATGCGGAGAAATGGCTAATATCTTGTCGGCAGGCAAAACACTCTTTATTTCATCGAGTACCAACCCGTAATTAGTCCAACAGGTTGTTGTATAGCACCACTCAAAATCAAGCTCTACGCCATCAAATTCTTCGGATATTTCAGCAAGGTCGGCAGCAAGAATCTTGCGTTTTTCGGCATTGGCAAAAGTATCTTCCCAGCCTGTATGCCCTTCCACCGACATACGAATCGTATATCCACGGTGATTTTCGTATGCACTGCGCATAATACTGATAAAGTGTTTATACGAGTAGTAATCATAACCGGGATTCGTGCTGTCATCGTATTTCCAGTAGGAGTTGGCCGTATGCATGACTTGTGCTGTCAACACGACATCGAAGCCGGGCATGGGACAGCCGGACTCCATATAATTTTGAATCGTGGTACGGTCATACGATCCATGCCAGATAGCTGTTTCATCAAGTTTGGCATTCAGATTCTCACCTATTATCGCATCAACATCGGCAGCACCCGACGGAGTATAACTTGTCGTGCCGTCACCGCATTCTCCGCTGACACCATAACACGCCTGACCATTAACCATAAACTGGAAAGCACGTTCGGGCTCACTCTCACTTTGTATATTAGTCCTGACACCAATATGCACCCATTCACCGGTGTTGATTACGGTACGTGAGGTCGGATTCATCGGGAAATCTTGTCCGTTGACATGCACCGTAAGTTGTCCGTCTTCTCCTTGAAGCTCGCCAAGTCTTATGGAAACACCGTTAAGTCCGTCATCTGTTTCCTTTTTGAATATATACGCTCCGGGAGTCCATTCTTCGAGGTATATCCACGTATGGAATGTCCATCCGTCATCGGGTATCATCGCATTCGGTCCGGCATTCATGCCCTGCCCTGTCCCGTCAAGAGACAAAACACCTTCGCGCCCTTCATATTCTGCCAAATACTGGGCATTTATTAAAGTACCCTCGTTATACGGATATGGCAACGACAGATGACCGTCGCTCGATGACTCTATATCAAGGATAATCAAGTCGTTGGCAAGCAAATATTTATCACGGTCGATGGCACGGTCGAAGAATCGGCTGAAATTGGTATAAGCCGATGTCATATAGTACTTAAACTCCTCATTGTCTGTTACTATCTCTCGTCCTGCCCCACTGTCTGAGAACGAGCCATGATGATAAGTGAACGTGTAGTCCACCACATTGTCACATTCGTTTTGATCAAACTTGTAATATGCTACAAGGTCGCTCCATTGCGGATTGAATTTGTTGAGTGTATTATAAATAAAATATTCATAATCCGATGACAATTCGGCTTTCCAGAAGCGTAGCTCATCGATGCGACCTGAGATACCGTTGCCTATAACGAGGTCGGCTTCGCTCTCGGGAATGGTCATTACGGTAGCAGTGCTTCCCGCTTCGACATTATTTACAAGAGCCTTCGCCCCGTCGCTGCTCGCAATCATTGTTATTTGCGCCCAATTGCCGGCAACAAGGTCGTCCGAAGATACGCTGAAAACAGCATCGCCGGCTTGAAAATTAATGGTACCTTGTGCACCAAGACTTGCTTTGAAATTATCATCACGGTTATAAATGAGCGCATCCTCGCTCCATGTGTCAACATTTATCCAAAATTGTATGGTATAGTTTTGTAAACCGTTGAGTTCCGGAAATTTGTAAACATTTACATAGCCCTCGGGAGTCAATCTCAAAGAATAATTGTCAACCTGTGCTGACAATCCCGAGACGAAGCCCATTATCATGACAAGTGTAAATAATAATTTTTTCATAAGTGGTTGAATTGTGTTTATGGGATTTATGCTAATGAATATACTTCTTGTGTATTCTGTTAATTGAGCCGTTTATATATATCGCCCTTACCACATCAAAAGAATAATAATAGTGTGCAGTAAGACATTACAAGAATAAACAGTAACATGATGCACGTTCAGGCATACAGCAGAGTCGACCTATCTCATGGACAAGGATTATACCTTTCAAGTCTTGCCTTTCGAGAAACAGCTTCAAGCGGTTTTATCGAAAGGAATGGCCATGATACGTCGTCTCTGCGTCACGCCTGAACGTGCATCATGAAACTAATCTATTTGCCTAAATTTATTTAACAATCATCTTCTGAACCTTGTTTCCGGCCTTAACCACATATATACCGCGGTCGAGAGTCACCGTTTCTCCGGCAACTGCATTGCCAACCTTTATGCCGCTGATGCCATACACGCTACCTGCTGCATAGAAAGTAACTTCATTACCTGCAACTTCAAATGTTTCGGACTCTTCAATCACCATATCTTTAACCGATGATGAGCTGCCGGGGGTGTAAGTTACATATTCAGCCTCAACAGGGTCGCCTGTCGGATTCATGGTAAATGAAAGTTCCTTGATAAGGATACATGCCTCTGCAAAATACGTGTTTTTGATTTCCATTTTCAAACGGGTCGGAATACCTGTGGTTTCGCCTATTTCATGATCGAATTCATATATCATCCATTTCGTTTCGTCATAAACGGCATAACCATCTTCGTCATAATACGTTTCGCCCGGATAGTCGGGGTCTTCCATCAAGAATCTGTCGGGGGCAAAGTATCCCGAAATAGCAGTCGAAGCAGTGTTGCTCCAAGTCGAGCCATACATACTAAACACATCATCGTATGCCTCTTGATCATTACCGACTATACTGAATACCAAACGTGTGCGAATAGTACACGGTGCCTCGCAACCGGTGACTCTTACGTAGAAATTGTAATTAAACCAACCTTCCCATTGTCCGTCAGCATCAGGTCCGTATTGATAAGTAGAACTCGGACCTTTCAAGCACAAAACTTTTCCAACGGTACCCCCAAGGTCTATAATGTTGGTGTACTTTTGAATAGTTGCCGCCATATCAGTAGCGGCCACGGTACCTTCAGTAACATTTCCGGCAGCAGCGGCAACCAAGAGGAAACCGTTGTCGGCTTCGTCGTAGGCGGTTTGAAAACCATTCACGGGATTTGCTGTTTCCCGCCAATAATTAATCAAGAATTCACCTTCTTCTTGATTTGCAAAATTGAAACGATCGGGAGTAAGATCCACTTGAGCAACCATCGATGCCCCACACAGCAATGCTGTAGTTAATAGGAATTCTTTTTTCATAAATGTTTGAGTTTTAAGTAGGTTTATGATTAACATCTCAATCCATCTCTCGGCAAGAGATAATTTTGACAAGGCCAAATATAATAAAATTTTAATATCTAATGAAAATTGTCGAAAATTTTTCTTACAAAAGAACCAATTTGAATAAAGAAAACCAACTTTTGTGTAAAAAAAAATACCATAATCACAAGCAGATAATTGCTTTGACGCATCAGCCGGCACCTGTCTGCAAACGACCGTGCTAACATTGGCCACCTAACAGATGATTTTACTATGAAAATTAAAGATAAGTTAGAAAAATTTGATTTTTTCATTTAATTTCATTGTTATTGTCAAAAATTTGACTACCTTTGGGATTGAATACAATTCACCTCTTGGCAAGAGATGAATTAGAATTCATAAAACTAATACACAGTTATATACTGCTTATCGTACGATGAAAGACGGTATTTGCATACATGAACAAAACTACTATTGAATAAAAAATCGAGGCCGGAAACGCATTTTTCTCGTTGAATCTATTTACAACTTTCTCATGCGGCTGTTAAGATGTATTGTTAAAGGGGACTATTCCATACAGCGCATATGTGATGACATAATTTGAATAGCACACAAGAAGGAATCGTTAAAGGCACGAAAAATAGAAACAACAAACTAAAAACTAAAAAACATGAAATTACAAAGTTTACTTTTGACAAGTGCTTGCTTGTGCGCTTTCGGCGCAGCAGCTCAAAGCAATTACGCCCCTACTAACTGGCGTTTCGACCAAATGAACGTAGGTAGTGCATACGACATCTTCATCCCTGAAATGGCTTCTTGTGGATGGAACTGCTCGGCTCCATTCCGCCTTGCCGATGACGGACGGGGTGGCGTAGGATTGGCAAACAGCGGAACAAATGACGAAAGTGTCGACAATTACGACAGCATGTCAGACGCAACAAAAGAGTATTTTGAGGATTTTTACGAGAATTCACGCATTGTAGCCACCAACTTGATATATGATTCAGGAGAAACCACCTCTGAAAACATATTGTGCTTGATTGGCAACTCTGCAACTTCAACTTATGCCGGTGGTGTGGCTCGTTCCAACTCGTTCAGCAATGGAACCTTGTTCTGGCTTAGTGGAAACGAAGATTCATTATATCCTATGGAAGCAGGTGCATACTACCGCTTCACTATGGACTGCCGTGTCATCACCGAAACGGAATTAGGTTCAATAGATTTGACTTTTGCAACTTCTCATTATGATGGTATCGACTCAAACACCGGTCTTGCGAGTGGTGGTTATCGAACATTAAGCATCCCCGTTTATGGTCAATTAAGTGATTATTGGAATCGCTGCATAGTTGATTTCATGATTTATGACAACTCCGACAGTGATTACAAGGAATTGCCTTTCGTTATCAAAATGTGGCTTGGCGAATTGGCCGATAACTCTGTTATTCTGTTCCGCTACTTCACAGTGGAGAAAATCGATGCAATCAATTCTGATAACGTACCGGGCAATATTGAAGATTATCCCGATTATACTGACGATCCTGATGGCTCAGGCTCTTCTGTTCAACTCATCGATGATATGCAAAACAGCACAATCGTAACGACAACCAACGGTTCGATCAACGTAATCGGAGCTACAGGAGCTATTGAAGTTTACAACCTGAGCGGAGCAAAAGTTGCAACTGTTGCTTCCCCGACTTCAGTTGAATCCATCGACCTTGGCATGAATGGCGTATTCATCGTTAAGAGTGGCAACACCGTACAAAAGGTTATATTGTAACAAGACCTTCTCCCACCCTCGATTATGAGAGAAGGGTGGAATAAATATCGACATAAACAATGTTATTTTGGTCGTAAGTCCCCAAAGTGCCAAAATAACATTGTTTTTAAAAGGCAATCGGTAGCAACTTGAACGGCTTGAATTGACATATCACAATTACGACAAACAGAATGCACACATCAAGCCAATTTGACCAACCCAAGGAATCTAATTAAACATTGCCTTGTGGACAGTTTTATTGCTAAACAACATCAGAACACATAAACCCATTATGAAAAAGATATTGACTTGTGCAGCTGCAATGGTGGCAGCCATATTGCCGGCGGCATTTGCACAAACTACCAATTTAGCACTGACAAATGCCGATGGCACGGGTTATGCCACGGCGTTTACCATCACCGAGCTTGACGGCAGTTCGGAAGCATCTTTTCAGATGTGGATTAAACCAACGGCATGGACACATGCCACTCTCATCGGGCAAGACAACTTCTCGGTAGAGATGTCGTCCACAGCCGGACAATTCACCGTTACTTCGGGCGACCAGACTGCCACGATAACCACCGGTGACGACCTCGTGGGCAAATGGTCGCAACTGACCATCACAGTCGGTCAAGGAACAGTGACGGCATACATCAACAATGAGGCAGCAACCGTTAGTGGCAGCCTGCCTGCCACATTCGAAGAGACTGCCTACTCTTTTGATGAACAGGGCTGCATGATCGCCGAAGGCCTGCACGGCCAGATCGACGAAATACGCGTATGGACCTGTGCCCTTGCCCAAGAAGATATATTCTGGCAAAACACCATCAACAAGTTCAACGACAATTATGATGCACTTGCAGCCTACTGGAAGTGCGACCAAAGTCAGCTCCCCGATAACATATACGACTACAAGAATGCCAACAGCGGCCGCCACCACAATGGCACACTGCAAGGCATCACCAAAGAGGAAGTAACCGACAACGATATGTTCAAGTATCGTGTAGTTGCCGGTTATGTACCTAACATCATGCGGTTTACCGACCGTCCATATATCAGTCGTGATATGTTCTTGCTGACCAACGATGCATTGTTGCTTTCGGCAAAGGTGCAAGAAGACGGCTCGCTCTTCCCCGAATATCCCGACAATACAGCCACGCCCACCAATGTGGACTATCTTGCCGAATATGAGGGACGTGAGGGCGTAATGTCGTTTAATGGCAATGGCTCTCAAATGGTGGCAGCCGATGCCCGCGTTCCATTCGACCCAACCACTTCGACAGGACACGGTGCAACCCAATATGCATCAGTAATGGCATGGATTTACATCGACGAGTGGAACGAAGGTGCCGAAATATATTCCAATTACATCAGCGATGACGAATGCGTGGTTATAAAACTCGGTAGCGCAGATGAAAAGGAACTCATAGTTGACCTGTGCGGGACAGTCGGGACACTGAGCGGCGTACTTGAAACCGGCAAGTGGCAATATGTGGGTGTATATTTGAAACCCACACAAGGCTCTCTCACCGGACGCTTGTTCAACCCTATATACATAGGTATCGGTGAATATGACGAAAGTGGCGAGTTTGTTTCAAGCATCTATACCAAGATGTCGGATACTGCCGTCACTCTCAGCGGCAATGACATGACCATCTCGTTCGTGCCTAATTTTGAAGAGGGCAGCACCATGACCATCGGAAAAAACTTCAACGGGAAAATCGATGAATTGATGGTATGGGGTAGCGACCGCTACAACTATATTTCAACCGATGCCACCGAAGAATACCAATGGAACATCGGCAGTTGGAACAATATTTTCCTCAATGCCTATTACAAGGGTGATGACCCTGAAGATGTTGGCAAAGACTCACAAAGCTACAAAGGCATCGTCGAAATTATCAAAAACTATTATGCCGGCCACAGCGGCAGCCATGTACGCATCGGCATAATTTCAAGTCTCGACAACGAAGGATGGAAAAGCGTGCTTAACCAAGAAGAATATGTGGACAACTTCATAAGTGATGCAAAAGTGATGCTTGCAGCCTGTGACGGACTTGATCTGGACCTTGAATGGATGTACTCTACAAGCGAGTGGAATATATATAACAATGTCGTAGGTCGCCTCATCAACGAAGTTATGTCGGAAGCCCCCGAAAAAACATTCTCCTGCTCTCTGCATGAAGTTTCCTACAGCGGTTTTGATGACAGCCTTACCGATGGTGTGGATTATTTCACTTTCCAGCAATACGGACCGAATATTATTCCGACACTCAGCCGGTATGAGCAGTATTGTGGCTATTTCATGAACAAGTTCCCTACCGACAAGATATTGCTGTCGTATGCCACCCTAATCGTGACCGGTTCTTCCGAAGAGGGCTACAAAGACCTGTTCGACAAATACGGGATGACAGATGACAACTTCGACCCTGACGTAAACAGTTGGAGCACAAGCAGCACGACATATTACTACAGCGGCCTCAACATGGTCAAGGACAAGCAACAGGTAATCATTGACAATGACTTGCGCGGCACAATGTACTTCGATATGGCCAACGACCTGTCGGTTGACGACTACAAGAGCCTTATCCGAGCACAAAACGAAGTGATTTCGGCAAACGTCGACACTGTGATTACCAACGTCAACTTGACACCGAGCGGAATTAAGACCATCAAGAACAGCAAAACGGGCAATACACTGTTCACTGCCGTTCAGGAACAATCGGTGATTGACATCACCCTCGCCGATGCTACCGATGGAGCAATATTACGCATTGTTTCGGTCGATGGTCGCATTGTAAAACAGGTGTCGTTGACAAGCAAGACAACTGCCGTAGAAACTACCGGACTGCAAAATGGAATATACCTGCTTAACGTAACACAGGGCGGCAAAAAGCAGACGGTGAAAATGGCAATAAAGTGACAAGCCCAAACTAACTAAAATAAAACCTTTAACCCACTCTCTTTCCCCCTACAAACGGGGGAAAGAGGTACAAAAACTAACCAGCATGAATTTACTAAAGCGTTACATCTCGTTACTGGGATTGCTATTTGCCTTTACCACGGCGGTGGCACAAATTCAAGTGACGGGTAAAGTAGTTGATGTAGACCAGTTTGGTCTACCGGGAGTGACTGTTACGGTCAAAGGCACCAACAAGGCGGTTGCCACCGACTTCGACGGAAACTTCGTCATCTCGGTACCCTCGGAAGAGACGGTACTGACATTCAGCTTTGTGGGAATGTCACCCAAGGAAGTCACAGTTGGCAACCAGAAGGACATGACCGTTACCATGGAAGAGAATGCCCAAGAGCTCGATGAAGTGGTAGTCGTAGGTTATGGTACGGTTAAAAAGCGTGACTTGACAGGTGCCGTATCACAATTGAAACCTACCGAACAAGAAGTTTCCAAAGTGACAAGTATCGACAATCTGTTGCAAGGCAAGATTGCCGGTCTGACTGTAGGAAGCTCGTCATCGGCAGTAGGTGCCGCATCATCGGTGACCATACGTGGTGCCAACTCATTGCGCGGCGACAACCAACCATTGTATGTAATCGACAATATCCCTCAAGCTTCGACGGGAGAATTCGGATCAACAAACGATGACGGCACATTCACCATTGCAACCAACCCGTTGACATCATTGAACCCTGCCGACATAGAAAGTATCGAAGTATTGAAGGATGCTTCGGCAACCGCAATTTACGGCTCACGTGGTGCAAATGGCGTAATCCTCATCACCACCAAGCGTGGTAAATCGGGAAAGGCTTCTGTTACCGCTTCGGCCAACTTCACGATTGCCAATGCAGCCAAATTGCTTAATTTGATGAATCTTCAAGAATATGCAATAGGCCGCTTGATATACGGAGGTCCTGACGTTGCCAATGGTGGCGACTACAGCAACTGGGTGCTTGACATCGCCGACAGTGAAACCGGCGAAATGGTATGGAATGATTACTATCAATACTACATTGACGGCAACACCGTTTACCGCAAAATTGCCGAACAATATCGTACCGATGGTCAAACATGGCGTCAATTAACTGCAACCGACTGGCAAAGAGAAATCTACAGCACAGCATTCTCTCAAAATTACAACATCACCGTTAACGGCGGAAACGACAAAGTTACTTACTTCACCTCAGCATCATATAAGAACATCGAGGGTCTTGTAAATAGCACAGGTATGAGACAAGGCGACTTGCGTGTAAACCTGAATGCCGACATTTCAAGGACAGTAAAACTTGCAATTTCGCTTAACGGATCGTTGAAAGAAAATGACATGATGGCCGGCGGTAACACTACCGGTGGTACATATGGATCAGTTTCAGCCGTGGCACTACAAAGTGCACCTTACATCCGAAGCGAGGAGGAAATGGATGCAGAAAGCGTGCAGTTGCGCGACCGTGCAACAGTATGGACTTGGGTTGAAGACTATGAAGACAAGACCACTGAAAAGACGTTCCGCGGCTCGTTAGACCTGAGCTGGAATATATGCAAATACCTCACTTATAACTTGCGTGCCGGCGGTAACATCGCATTGCAAAGCCGTGACCGTTGGTATGACATCACCCTTTACACCGGTTCGATGCAAAACGGTTATCTGACATACAACGATTACAACCGCAGCAACTATACGGTGGAAAATGTGTTGTCGTTCAACTACGAAGTTAAAGATATAGTTGACATCAACGCAGTGGCAGGTGTGACATACGATGACTACAATTCTATCAGCAAGCTGACAGTGGGTAACAACTTCTCGATATATGACTTCGGATTGTACGGTATGCACGTTGCAGGCAACACGGTGGTTTACCAACCTACACAGTCTGATTACCAGCTATTGTCGTTCCTTGGTCGTGTAAACCTTGGCTTCCTCGATGGTCGCTACCTGTTGACGGCCTCTATCCGTGGTGACGGTTCAAGTAAGTTTGCCGCAGGCAAACGTTGGGCCTACTTCCCCGCAGCAACTGTAGCTTGGCGCCTTGAACAAGAAAAATTCATGAAAGATGTTCGTTGGCTCAACCAACTTAAGGTTCGTGCAGGCTATGGCGAAACCGGTTCACAATCTATCGACCCGTATAGCACATTCTCCACTTACGGTACATCGTTCGTTGACTCTTACTCGGGTGCCACGGTATCGGTAATTGGATCTGACGGCAGCGGTAACAGCCTTGTAGGACTTGTCGTGGACAAGTTGCCCAACTCTGATTTGAAATGGGAGCGCACACGTTCTTACAATGTCGGTCTTGACTTCGCATTCTTGAAGAATCGCGTGAACGGTACCATCGACCTGTATCACAAGACTACCAACGACCTGCTCATCCAAAAAGAATTGCCGTCATCGACAGGTTACAAATACATGTACATCAACCAAGGTAGCTTGCGCAACAAGGGTATCGAAATAAGCCTTACCGGACACATCATCGACACCAAAGACTTCGGTTGGAGCCTATCGGGCAACATTGCATTCAACGACCCGAAAATCATCAACCTCGGTCTGCCTGAAGAAGAATGGGGTAACGGAGAAATATGGAAAGCCTATTTGGGTAACTCTATAGGCGACCACTTCGGAGCTGCCAACATATTTATCGAAGGAAAGGCACCCGGTCTGTTCTACGGTTATGCAACCGATGGTATCATCCAAGAAGACGATCCATACTTGAGCGAAGTGACATCTTCAATAGGTACACTCGCAGCAGGTAACCTGAAATTCGTAGACCAGAATGGTGACGGCGTTATCGATGAAAACGACAAGGTAATCCTTGGTAACCCCAACTCGAAATTCACTTACGGCATCCAGACCGAATTCCGTTGGAAAGACCTGACATTGTCGATGTCGTTCACAGGTGTCTATGGCAACGACCTCTTGAACACAAACACGCGTTACATAGGGCTGCCGTCGCAATCGACTTCGATGATTCTCACAGATGCATTCTACAGCATGTATCGCGAGGATAATCCATGGATAGGTGTATATTACAGCAACACCACCCCGTCGTTCCAGTCAACCACTCCGCGTGTTGTAATTGACAAGTATATTGAAGACGGTAGTTTCTTACGCTGCTCCGATATCACTTTGTCATACAGCTTGCCAAAGAAAATCGTATCGAAAATCAAGTTTACCAACGTCAGCGTTTACGCATCGGTGAAAAACGCATTCTTGATTACCAACTACTCGGGCTACGACCCCGAAGTAAACAGCTTCGCATTCGATGGCACACGCCCGGGTATCGACATGAGTTCTTATCCAAACACCCGGTCTTACATTCTCGGTCTTAACGTATCATTCTAACAAATTATCAAACAATATATTATGAAAAAAATATCATTATGCCTCCTGTCGGGCCTGCTGCTTTTAAGTTCCTGCCTTGACGAAGACCCGAAATACACGACCGACGAAACCGTCGTATATGCAAGCGAATCGTCTGCACAGATGGCATTGAACGGTATATATGCACTGATGGCGATACAAGGCTCATTTGCACAATTGTTACCGGAAGTCAGCACAGAGGCCTCGGGTATCTGTTGGACATCATATAATTATTCTGACATTCGCGCTCAATACGTCGACGGTGCCATTTCCACCGACAACGAGTTTAACGACCGTGTATGGGGCGCACTCTACCAGACTATCTCAAACTGCAACATCTTTATCGAAGCCTGCGAAAGCGACCGCAGTAGCGACTTTGATGGCAAGGAAAACATGGTGGCACAAGCCAAGTTTATGCGCGCCGTATGCTACTTCTACCTGTACAACTACTGGGGAGGCGTACCATTGCGCGTAGAGCCATCCAGCACCGAAAATCTTAACATGCCTCGTGCCTCACGGCAAGAAGTGCTCGACCAGATAATAAAGGACTGGAGCGAGGCTGCTATCGATCTTGATGACGAATCGACGCTCAGCAGCGTGCCAACAGCTCCCTGCAAATCATCGGCATGGGCATACCTTGCAAAAATTTACTGGCTGATGGGATGCAACGCATGGGCAGCCGAAAATGGCGATACTTGGGCAAACGGACAGCTCAAGACCGAATGGCCAGAAATGGAATCTGACCCCAATACTTATTTCCGTTTGGCAAAACAGTATGGCGACTCGGTGTTCCAAGCCAACGTTTTCGCATTGGAACCAAACTACCAGACACTTTTCGGTGGCACACGACTTACATTCTCCGATGAGTTTGTATTCGTTGTCGATGCAACGATGAACACCACCGAGAACGTTGGTTACAACTCTCTGCACTGGACCTTCTCGCCGCAAGAATGCTCTCCGGGCGAGTCATGGGGTCGTGCACAACCAAACAAGGCATTCTACAACTGGGCACGCGGTACATATCAAGACGACCCACGCCTCGACTACACATTTGTATCACTATGGACACGCTATGTCGATGGCTCGCCATCCGATGAAACACAAGTGGCCTATCCGTATGTATCACAATCGGTAAGTGATACCACGTATGTGGATTCTGTGATACGCGGAGTCACTATCCGAGTACCGGTTATCACGACAACCACCGAAATTGTCGATTCCATATATTACACAATACCATCAACCAACGCTGACGGTGACTATAGCAACGAATTCTTTGCAGATGTACGCAACCCGAAACCATCTGAGCTCGACTCACTGTTAAGGGTAACATATTGCCAAACCAAGTCCGCCGACTCATGGAACATCAACGACTGGCCTTATTGGTCGAAATACATGACCACTAACTGCTCCGGTCGCTATGCCGATAACAACTTGTATGTATATCGCTATTCCGACTTCCTGCTGCTTATGGCTGATGTCGAAAATGAATTGGGTAACACAGGTACCGCAATGGGATATGTAAACCAGGTGCTTAACCGCGCACGACAATCAACCGACAAGAGCGGCAACAGTTCTCACACCTATCCGAAAGCAATATCGGGTATGAGCCAAACAGAATTGCGTGAATATATCTTCAACGAACGTCTGTTTGAACTTGCTTGCGAGTTTGACAACTTCATGGATACTCGTCGCCGTGGTATCAGTTGGCGCAAAGATGTGCTTATGCGCAACAACAACGACAGCATTACAAGTGCATGCTACCACTACGGACTAAGCGTAAACTACAGCGCACGTTGGCGTGAATACTGGTATCCACTCAGCATCGAAAATGCAACTGATGCCGAATGGAATGAATTCTTGATAAAGAATCAGTTGTTCCCGATACCACGTGTCGAATTTACGACCAACAGCAGCGTTTCGGCAACCAGCGACCAAAACTATGGTTACTAATTAACAGACTGCCGGGCACAGGCACTAACACACAACGAAGCCGACCCAAAAGAGATTTTGAAGTCGGCTTCTTGCAGTTTCTAAACAAAAG
>CAYNBZ010000022.1:0-33680 GCA_964395975.1 uncultured Muribaculaceae bacterium
AGGAAAACTATCTGTACGCCTTCAGACATGGCATTGAAAGCTTTATAAAGTACAACAATTTTCATAAGGAACAGAAAAGGAACTTCCGGGACGACCCGTTCCTGTCTGCCAACTTTTATTATAATGAAGAAACCGACGGCATGTACTGTCCGATGGGACAGAGAATGGAAAGACTCTCCGATGCAAGGCGGATAACAGACAACGGTTTTGTGCAGATCATATCAAGATACAGGGCACGTAACTGCAAGGGCTGCCCGTTAAGATGCCGGTGTCACAGAAGCCGGTCGGAAAGGATTGTACAGGTAAACCACCGTCTGAGGAAAATCAAGGAAAGGGAACGTGAAAAGCTGCTCTCTGATGAAGGGCGGAAATATCGCAGCCAACGACCACAGGATGTTGAAGCCGTATTTGGAAACCTCAAGAACAACAAGCACTTCAAGAGGTTCCATCTTCGTGGACTTAAGAAGGTTGAAATTGAGTTCGGCCTGCTGGCCATTGCACATAATCTTGCAAAAGTAGCCTCTTAGGGGGCTTATGGCAACGAAAAGAACAGTTTGAAAGGATGAAACCTTCAAAAGTAAGTTTATAAACTTCTTTTTTGAGAAAAATCCAAATGACTTCAATTTGAAATAAAACAAAAGAGGCCGTCTCAATTTTATTTTGAGACAGCCTCTTTTTATTGAAAAAAATCTCCTTACTTGTCGATTGCTGCGCTTGAACCCATTTTCTCGTAAACAGTGGCATCGATTACGGCAATCGTAGTCAGATTTACAATGTCGCGTACCGAGGCATCGATAGTGGTCATGTGTACAGGTTTGTTAAGACCAATTTGTATCGGGCCGATAATTTCGGCCGACCCCATTTCGAGCAATGTGCGGTAAGCTGTGTTTGCCGAGCTTAGATTTGGGAATACAAGTGTGTTCACATCTTTTCCTTTCAAACGGTTGAATGGGAAATTCTTGTCACGTAATTTCTTGTTGAGGGCGAAGTGTACTTGCATTTCACCATCGATGAGTAAATCAGGATAGCGTTCTTGCATGATTTCTACGGCCTCGTGTACAATGCGTGGACTGTTCATGTCCATGTTTGAGCCGAAGTTGCTGTAAGATAGCATCGCGATGACAGGTTCTTGTGCAAAATATTCAACAGCGGTGCGGGCAAGGCGTGCAATATCTACCAGCGTGTCGGTGTCGTTGTTGGCATTGATCGATGTGTCGGCAAGGAAATAAGTACCCCGCTTGGTGTTCATGATGTGCATTGTGGCAAAGTGGTTATAGCTCGGGCGAATGCCGATTACATTCTTTGCTATCTCTGCCACCTGACGGCGGTTGCTTGGGTATGTGGCAGTAATCATTGAGTCGGCTTCGCCGGTTTCTACCATCATCATTCCGAAGTAGTTTCGGTCAAACATATTCTCACGGGCTTCGGGCAGTGTGACACCGTTGCGTTGGCGTTTCTCCGTCAGTATGTAAGCGTAACGTTCACGGCGTTCAGCTTCACGGTCGTGTCGCAAGTTGACTATTTCTATGCCGTCGATGTTTAATCCAAGCTTATTGGCTCGTTTGGCAATCATCTCCTCATTGCCGAGCAAGATAGGAGTGCATATACCTTCGTTGCGAGCAAGTACTGCGGCTTGGAGCATATTGTTGGTGTTGGCTTCTGCAAATACCACACGTTTCGGATTTTTCTTTGCCTCTTCGGTCAATCGGCGCATGAGTTGGTTGTCGAATCCCATTATAGAGCGCAGGCGACCACGATAAGCGTCCCAATCGGTTATTGGGCGGGTAGCCACTCCCGATTCCATTGCTGCACGAGCCACTGCGGGCGACACCGTTGTGATGAGTCGCGGGTCGAGAGCCTTTGGCAATATATAATCTTTGCCGAATTTAAGGCCTTCCATCTCGTAGGCTGCATTTACCACAGAAGGAACCGGTTGCTTGGCAAGTTCGGCTATGGCTTTCACGGCAGCTTGTTTCATTTCTTCGTTGATAGCTGTTGCGCCACAATCGAGCGCGCCCCTGAAGATGTAAGGGAATCCCAGCACGTTGTTGATTTGATTTGGATAATCCGAACGTCCGGTGGCCATTATGATGTCATCACGGGTTTGTGTTGCAGTGGTGTAGTCGATTTCCGGGTCGGGATTGGCGAGTGCGAAAACGATTGGTTTTGGAGCCATTGTTTTCAGCATATCAGGTGTTACCACATCTTTAACCGATAATCCGAGGAATACGTCAGCACCGACCATGGCTTCGGCAAGAGTATCGATGTCTCGATCTGTGACGAATTCTTGTTTTTGCGGATTGAGATTGGTGCGTTTGCGATTTAGAACACCTTTGCTGTCGCACATCACCACATTTTCTTTTTTTATGCCGAGTGCGATATACAGTCGGGTGCACGAAACTGCTGCGGCACCGGCTCCATTTACGATGAGCTTTACATCACCGATTTCCTTTCCTTGTATTTCAAGTGCGTTGAGCAAACCTGCTGCCGAAATTATGGCTGTGCCGTGTTGGTCGTCGTGCATAACAGGGATGTTGCACTCCTCTTTCAAACGGCGTTCGATTTCAAAGCATTGCGGAGCTTTTATGTCTTCAAGGTTGATACCGCCAAATGTGGGGGATATGGCTTTGACTACTTGGATGAATTTTTCGGGGTCTTTTTCGTCAACTTCGATATCGAAGCAATCAAGACCGGCGAAAATCTTGAACAACAGGGCTTTTCCTTCCATGACCGGCTTGCCTGCAAGTGCGCCTATATCGCCTAATCCGAGCACGGCTGTGCCATTTGATATCACTGCTACGAGGTTACCCTTGTCGGTATATTCATAGGCATCGTGAGGTTGAGCCTCAATTTCTTTGCAAGGGAAAGCCACTCCGGGAGAATAGGCAAGCGACAAATCCGATTGAGAAGAGTAAGGAACCGTAGGTACGATTTCAATTTTACCTGGCCTGCCATTATTTTTATGGTAGGCCAAGGCCATTTCTTTAGTAACTTTTGATGACATATATGTTATAAAATATTGTTAAATTCAGAGTGTGCCTAGTTTTAATTTGTATTTAAATCTATATTTTTTAGATTATCATTCTTATTTGCAAAAATAATGATTTTATTACGACCTAGAGGTAAAGTAATGTTTAAAATACAAAATAAATAATAGTCTGAAACAGGAACGGGTAGTGTGTTCGGTAATTCATAACATCGTGCGATGTTCATGTAAAACGAGTGTATATGCGTAAATAATGTTAAATATGTTAATAAGAATTAAATTGGGGGGGGGTAGATTTCATATTGATAAAAGTTGTAAATTTGTAGCACCAAAATTTAAGACTACTTTGACTGTTGAAGTCATTGCTATTTTTAACGAGCACCGAAGTAGCCTTAGGAAAAAATAGAGATTTTTTTGTAGCCAGTGTGAAGAGCGAGATGTTTTGTGAAGCTGATAATTTTTGGTTATTTTTAGTAAGGATTCTTGACTATTGAATATGCTTGATGTGGTTTACCACCGATGGTCAAGAATCCTTACTTTTTAGTCATACATATAATATTCCACTTTGTTGAAAGGAAAAATATAATGCACTGCGACGGTTGATTGCCAAAGTGCATTACGGTGTATCGGTATTAATAAAAAGTCCTTATATATAAAAGGCTCAATAAAGTCTTATTTTATGACATCGCTTAATTCTGCACCCGGCTTGAATTTAACGACTTTCTTAGCCGGAATCTGGATTTTTTCTTTAGTCGACGGGTTGATGCCTGTGCGAGCCGATTTTTCGTTTACCATGAAAGTGCCAAAACCTACAAGTACAACTTTGTCGTCCTTAACGAGAGCATTTGTGATGGCTTTAAGTGCAGCATCAAGCGCGGCTTTAGCGTCAACTTTCGATAACTTGGCCTCCTCTGCAATAGCATTAACTAATTCTGTCTTGTTCATAATGAAATAAGAATTTTTAGATTTATGTATGTTTTATTTCGCCGAATCGGTTATAGATTAAAATCAATCCTTGACCAGATTCTTAGAAATTACAAATATATGGCATTTAATAGGAGAATCAAAAAAAAAGTATAAAAAAATGTTTATTTTTCAAGTAAATGGATACATTACGTAATATAAAAATTGCTTTACACTGGTTTTTCCTGTAATTTTGCCCTGTTGTTAATGGGCGTTAGTGTGCGCTCTAATTAAAAAAAGTAATGCTTAATTCTCGTGGTTTTTTAGGCTCTATCCCACCGGTCACAAAAAATTTGCTAATAATAAACGTGTTGATGTGGGCAGCTACTTTGTTGGTAGGCGACATGTTTGATTTCAATAAGTACCTTGGGCTTCATTATTGGGAAGCACCCGACTTTAATGTGGCACAGTTTATTACCTATATGTTCATGCATGCCAATTTACTGCACTTGTTTTTCAATATGTTCACATTGCTCATATTTGGTATCATTCTTGAACGTGCGTTGGGTTCTGTGCGGTATTTGTTTTACTACGTTTCGTGCGGTATGGGTGCGGCTATTGTGCAGGAAGTCGTGTGGGCATTGACATGGCAGGATTTTTTGCAATTGGTCAACAATGAGGGATTTGTTGCCCTGACGGGGAATGAGGCAGTGGAGTATGCCATCAAGCATGATATGCTTGGTAACTTTTTTAACAGGTTTGTAACCATCGGTGCTTCGGGAGCCGTTTTTGGATTGTTGCTTGCATTTGCAATGCTGTTCCCCAATATGCCGATGTATATGTTTTTTATTCCTATTCCCATAAAGGCCAAGTGGATGGTGTTGGGGTATGGTGTCTTGGAACTCTTGTTTGGGGTGACAGGTGCTGCCGGTACAGTGGCGCATTTTGCCCACCTTGGCGGAATGCTGTTTGGTTTCTTTATCATTTATTATTGGAAAAAGAAAGGAGTTGTAGGTGGCGGATTTTATTGATACTTTGCGCAGTCGCTTCAGGATGGCATCGTTATTGGCTCGCATCATATATGTTAATATCGGTGTGTTTGTGGTATTGCGTTTGATAGGTATTGCCGGTTTCCTTTTCCGGTTTGACTATAATGCGGTAATCAGCTATATCGAATTGCCGTCATCCCCGATGTGGTTCTTGCGTCAGCCGTGGACGCTTATTACCTATATGTTTGCCCATTATGATGTGTTACATATTTTATTCAATATGTTGTGGCTGTGGTGGTTTGGACAGTTGTTTTTGCAATTTTTCTCGCCACGACGGCTCACGGGGCTGTATTTTGTGGGCGGAATAGGTGGCGGATTGCTTTATATGCTTGCCTACAATCTGTTTCCCGTTTTTGCATGGCAAGAAGGGCTGTTGCTTGGTGCTTCGGCATCCGTTATAGCAATCGTGGTGGCTACGGCAGTCCAAGCCCCGAATTATCGAGTGGGGTTGTTGTTTTTTGGCAATGTGTCGATTAAATGGATTGCCATAGTCACAATCTTTATAGATTTCATAAACATAACTGCAAGCAATGCTGGCGGGCATATATCTCACATCGGAGGTGCGATTGTGGGATTGCTGTTTGTGTTGATGCTGCGCAAGGGCGTTGACATCACGGCATGGTTCAATGCCATTATAGATTTTTTTGTCAACAGTTTTCGTCGTATTTCTTCTTATAGAAGTGTGCCGCGCATTCATATCAATCCCTTGGCGAGTCGCAATCGAGGAAAACAGTCGCAACAGCCACGGCAGAAGACGGGAACTCGCCGAAGTGGTATTTCTCTTGAAGACGAGCGTGAGATGGATGAAATATTGAAGAAAGTAAAATTGTCGGGCTACAGTTCGCTCACCGATGAAGAAAAGAGCCGTTTGTTTCGCACGAGTCGTAAGCTCAATTGATATATTTCTTGCCGCAGGTTATGAATATTTTCAAGGGAATATGGGGAATTGTAAAGATGTGTGGCATGGTTTTTACTCTGCTGTTGGCTGTTGCTTATGTGGCATCGGCTTATGGCGGATGCGTTAATCCATCGGAAACCACCAAATTTGCCATTCTAAACCTTGGATATCCTATTCTGTTGTTGGCCTCTTTGTTGATGCTTGTTGTGTGGTTGGTGCTGCGGCAATGGAAGCTTGCTGCTATTACCGGTGTTTCGTTGATGGTGACAGTCGGCTCAATATTGACGTATTGCCCTATTAATTTTTCACGGCATGAAAAGTTGCCACAGGAACAAGAATGTTCATTCAAACTGTTGACGTTCAATGTGATGAACTTTAATGATTTTGATGGAACGGTGCATGAGCGCAATCGTACGATGCAATATATCCTCGATGTCGATGCCGACATAGTGTGCCTGCAAGAGGGTGCGCAGAGAAAACGATTTGCTGATATTGAGATTGTACAAAGTATTTTACCTGAGTTGCTTAAACGCTATCCCTATCATACGGATGGGGTCGATGACATGGTGTTGTTGTCGAAGTTTCCATTTGAAGATGGCGATGATTGCATAGAGGACAAATACAGTAAAAAAGTGGTTTCTTATGTGGTGCATATTGGTGGACGCTCGATAAAGATATTCAATTGTCATTTGCATTCCATTGGGTTGACTGTGGACGATAAGGAAATATATGAGCATTTGACCGAAATCTACGGGATGGAAGGACTTGAAACTATGGAGGTCGTCAAGCGATTGCGCAGCAATGTGTTTTCTAAGTTATCGAGAGCATTTGTCAAACGCAGTGTTCAGGCACAAGAACTGCGTCGGTTTATAGATGATTCAAATACCGATGTTATAGTGTGCGGTGACTTTAACGACACGCCTGGATCTTATTGTTACCGTACCGTTCGCGGCAAGGACATGTATGATGCTTATCTTGAATGTGCATTTGGTCCTACCATAACTTACCATGACAATCGTTTTTATTTCAAAATCGACCACATTTTATATCGGGGCGATATGCGTGCTGTGGATGTAGAGCGTGGAAGGATTGACTCATCCGACCATTATCCACTTCTTGCCACATTCACCTTGCAATAGAAAAATTTAAGAGCAGCATCCATCATGATACTGTGTTATATCCGATGCATGGCTGCTCTTTAAACTATGATTATTTTCCTTTGAATAGAATTGCCAGTTATAGGCTTACAACCTTGGTTTATGAGTGTTTGTGTGCAAGTATGTATTGCGCAATTTGTACGGCGTTAAGGGCAGCTCCTTTCTTTATTTGGTCGCCTACGATCCAGAAGCTCAAGCCGTTTTCATTTGCAAGGTCTTTGCGAATGCGACCCACATACACAGGATCTTTGCCGGCAACAAAAAGTGGCATTGGATACTGTTTTTCGGCAGGATTGTCCACTACCACCACACCTTCGGCCTTGGTAAGGGCTTCTCGTGCTTCTTCGGGCGTAATGGGACGCTCAGTTTCTACCCACACGGCTTCGCTGTGTGCTCGCATCACAGGCACTCGCACACACATTGCACTCACGCAGATTGATGGCTCGTGCATGATTTTGCGGGTTTCATTAAACATCTTCATCTCTTCTTTTGTGTAGCCGTTGTCTTGAAACACATCTACGTGTGGGATGACATTGTATGCAAGTTGATATGCAAATTTTTCCACAGATGGCTCTTTGCCTTGTGCGATGTCGGCATATTGTTTGATAAGTTCGTCCATCGCAGCGGCTCCGGCTCCGCTTGCAGCTTGATATGTAGCCACATGTATGCGCCGTATTTTCGACAAGTCGTTTATGGGTTTCAATGCTACCACCATTTGAATTGTGGTGCAGTTGGGATTTGCAATAATATTTCGAGGCGTGTTTAGTGCGTCGTCACCGTTTACTTCAGGTACGACAAGTGGAATGTCTTCTTCCATGCGGAAAGCACTTGAATTGTCGATCATCAAAGTCCCATACTTGGTGATAGTGCCGGCAAATTCGCGAGAAGTTCCTGCTCCTGCCGAAGTGAAAGCTATGTCAACACTTTTGAAGTCATCGTTGTGCCGCAATTCGCGTACTTCTATTTCTTTCCCTTTGAAATTATATTTACGACCGGCACTGCGGCTAGATCCGAATAATAACAGTTCATCGACGGGGAAACGTTGCTCGTCGAGCACACGTAGAAATTCTTGGCCAACAGCACCGCTGGCTCCTACTATTGCTACTTTCATAATTTATTACTTATATTCGGGCGCAAAATTACTATTAACCCTTCAATATTTCAACACATTAGTTACAGTTTTTTGATGACGTTTGTAAAACGCTATTATACTCCCATGCAGAATGTATCAATTGTGTGATTTTTGATTTGATTCAGATTATTTTTCCAAGGTCGTTGATGACGGAATGGGCGGTTTGGTCGGCACGACATGGAACCACTGTGGCATAATCACGTTGTAGCCAATACAGGTCTTGCCTTTCATCATCACTGTTATCGGGTATGTATTTGCCGGTCAGCCAATAGTATGGCCTACCTTGCGGATCTACACGGTCGTCATATTCTTCAACCCATTTACCGTTGGCGGCAGCCACGGCTTTGATGCCATTTACTTGCCGGCATTTTGGTATGTTGACGTTGTAGCACACGTCAGTTGGCATTTTGCCCGACAGGGCAAGCTCGATGAAATGCCGCACTATAGGAGCGCAAGGGGTGAAATCGGCATCAGCAGTGTAGTCACCGTATGAAAAGCCTATACTCGGCACTCCGAGAAACGATCCTTCGAACACTACCCCCATTGTGCCGGAGTAAATTGCGCTGTTTCCCGAATTGTAACCATGGTTGATGCCCGACAGAACTATATCGGGTCGGCGTGGCATTAATTTGTTGTTTGCCAACTTTATGCAATCTACCGGTGTGCCATTGATGTGGTAGAAGGTGATGCCATCCTTTTCGCTGACAAGTTTTGCGCGCAGTGGCGTATCTGTCGTTAGTGCAGATGATTTGCCGGATTGGTGCGTACTTGGTGCAGCTATAAAAACATTACCATATTGATGTGCTATGTCGCTCAAGTATTTCAATCCGCCGGCTTGGTATCCATCATCGTTGCCGATGAATATCAGTGGGCGATTCGTTTTTGTCATAAATAATGAATATCTGTGTTTAACATAAATATTATTGCTATAACTCACTCAAGTTGGCAAGAGCTACGCTTCGGAGAGATTTGTAAAAGCCATTACTGTCTCTGCACATTACAGATCATTATTATGTGGCTCACGGGTTATTTTATAGGTATGAGCAACGTTTGTCCGGCGCGAATCTTGCTGCCTTTTATGCCATTGGCACGCCTAATGTCGGCAACGGTCACGCCTTTGTATTGCATTGCGATGCCCGATAGCGTTTCGCCCGACTTCACTTTATGTTTACGGGTGTTTTTGGATGATGTCGTAGTGTTTTTTGCACTAGTCGAATCCGCTTGTTGCGAGTCTTCGTTTGTTACTCTTACTCGTTGATATGTGTTTATTTTCAGCATTTGGCCACGTTGTATTTTATCGCTTTTCAATCCGTTGGCCTTTTTAATGCTGTTAACAGTCACTCCGTATTTCCGGGCTATTACCGACAGAGATTCTCCACGTCCCACTTTGTGGTACTTTGTGACGAGTTTACGCTCGAATGTGCCGTTTCCTCCCGAATTGTCGTTGTAGTCGACAGGATTTGCGACACTGCGCACGGCATACTCCTTGCTGTCGTATGCAAGAATACTGTCTTCGCTCATGATGTAACTGTAAACCTGCTGTGATGGCAGCGTGAGCTTATACGGGTGGACATTGCCCGGAATTATGTCTTTGCGATATTGGGGATTTAGGGCACGTATCTCATCAATGGTTATGTTGAGGATTGCTGAAATTTGCTTGAAGTGTACGCGGCGGTCGATGGTTATTGTATCAGTGATTAACGGTTTTTTTGCAAGGCTTGGACTTATACCGTGGTATTTGAAATATGTCATTACATAGTTGGCTGCGATGAATGCCGGAACATATCCACGGGTCTCACTTGGCAGGTAGTAATAAATTTCCCAAAAATCCTTTTTGCCCGAATTGCCACTATCGGCATTGGCTCGGCGCAAAGCTTTATTGACATTGCCCGGACCACAGTTATAGGCCGCTATTGCAAGCGACCAGTCGCCGTATATTTCATAAAGCTCTTTCAGATAATGGGCGGCCATATCGGATGAACGGTATGGGTCGCGGCGTTCGTCAACCAGTGAGTTTACTTCCAATCCCAATCCTTTGGCCGTGCCTATCATAAATTGCCACAAACCTGTGGCACCCGCGCGCGAAACTGCTACGGGATTTAAAGCCGATTCTATTACCGGCAGGTATTTAAGTTCAAGTGGTATGCCTTCTTTCTCAAGAGCTTGCTCGAATATCGGCATATAATACATACTCATTCCGAGCATGGTTCCTACCAATTCGCGGCGGCGTATAATATACATTTCGATATAGTTGCGTACTATGGGATTGAAAGGCATCTCAATCTCGGTGGGCAAGGCTTTTAACCGTTCTATGAATACTTCGTCCGAGGTGTTGTCGCTCAATGGCATATTCTCTATGTCGGCATCGAGAACAGTATAGTTGCGCAGATACCAATTTTCACGCATTGCTCGCGTGTCGGTTTCGAAACTCTCGGGATATACGATTGCCGTATCGGCAATTGTTTCCTTTATAGTCAATATGGTAGGTACCGGTGCGGCATAAGCGGTCATGGTGGCACCGATGGCAATTATGGATGTAAGCAGGACACGTAATTTCATATTTATCGTTTTATAAAGCGTAGCAAGTAAAAAAACAGCGATGTAGCTTCTCGCATTATGAGATTCAGAACTCAAAACTAAGTGTTCCTCCCAATGCGGGCCATCGGCTTACGTGGCTGTTATCGAGGAGCGTCGGTCTGAATTTCATCGACAATTCTGTGGAAATGTCGAAGTTGGCAAGCGACGCATCGACGTATGCATCGATGATACAGAGGACATAAAGTCCCACCATCAATATGATGCACAAGTCGCGGTAACGCCGATAGTAATTGCGCCGCGATTGCAGAGTGCTTTCGAGCCAATCCAAGTCAAGATCGTCCTCAGTGACAGTCGAAGGATAGAAATCCATGTAGCTGTGCGTGTCAGGGTCATTGTCGGTTATGTCACGATAGGCTTGCGCATAGTCTTGAAGCATTTGGTTGTTCCACGATGTTGCGTAAGCAAGACCCACATACCCACCGGCGATGATCGGTAGTTTCCAATAACGCCGATTGTAAATCTGCCCCAGTCCCGGGAAAAGCACCGACAGCCATACAGCTCTCGTCGGGTCGGAGTCGAAAATGCGAACTTTGCCGTATGTGATTTTGTCGATCGAATCTTGCCTTATCGAGTCGTTCATTTGCTTGATGCGCTCGGCAAGCAATACTTCGGCAATGCTGTCGGCTTTGGCTATCTGCACGGTATCGGTTGCAAGGTCGGCAATGCTAACGCTGTCAGAAACGATGGCTTCACCGTTTTCGTCAAGCGATATGTGTACACGGTCTCCCGGCAAACGAGTTGGTCTGTCATGTGGCAATGATGGTACATCGGGCAGCGTGTCAGTGGGCAGGCCGACGGTCAATTGTGCCAAAAGATGAGCGTCGGCAAATGCCTGAAAAGGTGTGATAAACGCCATGCACAGCACTATTGCAATGCATTGGTATAATCTCTCCTTTGACCTGAAATCGAATCTCACTTTCTAAGCATTCTTGATTTTTGCTGCTTGCAAATTTACTGCAAATTTTGCAAATCTTCATTTTTTAGCTTATCAAAGATGCTAATTAATCTTTCAAGTTCCTCCTCGTTTTGGAACGGAAAAGTGATTTTGCCTTTGCCCGTTGCGTCGCAACTGAATTTTACAGGTGTATGGAATGCCATCGACAAGTGCTTTTTTAGTATGTCGTAGTCTTTGTCGGTCAGACGCTTAGCTGAATGTTGCGCATCGTTGCCGGTTGTGGCTGAAGCCTTGTCGTTATATTGTTTTGCAAGTGCTTCGACCTGTCGCACCGATAAACCTTTTTTTAGCGTTTCGTTATATAGTTTTAGCTGCAATGATGGCTTCTCGACAGCAAGCAGAGCACGTGCGTGACCCATGTCGATCATCTTGTCGCGCAGTCCCAATTGCACCTCGGCTGGAAGTTTTAGTAGCCGCAGGAAGTTGGCTATAGTTGTACGCTTCTTACCGATACGTTCGCTTAACCGCTCTTGTGTAAGGTTGTATTGGTCGATGAGTTTCTTGAACGTGAGGGCAATCTCTATGGCATTAAGATCTTCGCGCTGAATGTTCTCGATAAGTGCCATTTCTGTCATTTCCGAGTCGTTGGCAGTGCGTACGTAAGCCGGCACCGTGTCAAGCCCTGCGATTTTTGCCGCCCTGAAACGACGTTCGCCCGAGATTATCTGATAACCGTCAGCTCCCACACTGCGAAGTGTGAGAGGTTGGATGATGCCTAATTCGCGTATTGACGAGGCAAGCTCTTCGAGCGACTCTTCATCGAATGAACTTCGTGGTTGGTCGGGATTGGGCGATATTTGACTTATGTTGATTTCGTTGATTGCCGATGAGCCGCTTGTCTGTATGTCGTCCATCGAAATGAGCGAATCGAGACCGCGTCCTAATGCTGAACGTTTTACTGACATATATATATTTCTCCGTATCTTTTATCATGGTTTGATAATTTTTTGTTTTAAGCCGATTGGTGTGTGTGCGGCTTGGCTATAAGCTCTTGGGCAAGTTGCAGGTAGCTTGTGGCTCCGCGGCTTTCGGCATCATATAGTATTGCCGGCAATCCGTGGCTCGGAGCCTCGCTTAGCCTTATGTTTCGTGGAATGACCGTGTTGAACACCATGTCGCCGAAGTGTCCTTTCAATTCTTCATATATTTGGTTGGCTAGGCGCAACCGTGCATCATACATTGTAAGCAGAAACCCTTCTATGGCAAGCGACGGGTTGAGTTTCGACTTAATGATGCGTATAGTGTTGAGCAATTTACTGATACCCTCAAGGGCAAAATATTCGGCTTGCACGGGTATGATTACCGAATCGGCTGCCGTCAGAGCATTGACCGTGATTAGCCCAAGCGATGGACTGCAATCGATGAGTATGTAATCGTAACTGTTTTTAATGGGGGCAAGCATGTTGCGCATCACACGCTCGCGGTTAGATTTGTTAATCAGTTCAAGTTCTGCTCCAACGAGGTCGATACGCGAGCCCACTAAGTCGAGATTGTCGATGCACGTTTTTACCTGAGTCCCGTTTAGTGGGTAATCATCAACGAGGCATTCATATATGGAAGAAGTCATCGATTTTGGGTCGATACCCAAGCCCGAAGTGGCGTTTGCCTGAGGGTCGGCATCGATGATCAGTACTTTTTTGCCTTGTACTGCGATGGATGAGGCGAGATTTATTGCTGTGGTAGTCTTGCCCACACCTCCTTTTTGATTGGCTATTGAAATAATTTTACCCATATCAGAATTTGTTTTCTCGCTGCAAAGGAATTATATTTCGGGCATATTTCCTTGTATTTCAGTTGAAAAAATGCAAAATTGTTGATAAGTGGCACTTTTTGTTAATAACTCCGCTTTGCCGTGTCATGTTATCAACACTTGTCAATAACCGACCTATTCACGATGTAATTCGCAAATCAAGCGTTCTTTGAAGTTCAATGTTTTGCATTAATTCAAGTGCTGTGTGCAACGATACCTCCCGGCGACACCCCGAACTGCCGCTTAAACGCACTGGAGAAGTGGGAGCGGTTTTTGAAACCTACTGCCACATACACGTCAGATGGTTTGTGCCGCCCGTTGCGGAGCATTTCGTAGGCCTTGTCAAGCCGCTTACGAATGATCCATTTCTCAGGCGAAAGATCGCTCACCTTGGCAAAGTCGCGCTTGAAAGTGGCGAGGCTGCGTCCCGTATAGGCGGCAAACTCATCGAGCGTCATGTCCTGCGTGCAGTTTGCCTCCATGAAAGGCAGCAGGTCAATCTTCCACGATTCGTTGAAGTCGAACAATGTGGGGTAGAAACGTTCGTCCGCATCGAGCAGACAGTGGAGAGCCTCCTGCATCTTCAGCCGGATTATCTCGTCTTTCGGCTTGACGTTGGCATCGGTGTAGGGGAAGAGCGAGAGGAACAGGCTTTGCAATGCCGGCGTTTTGGGCAGCAGGAGGGCGGCTTCGCGAATGCGTTTCGCGTCCTTGGGCAGCGTCGCCTTGTCCAATGTGCCGAAAAAGTCACGCAGGAAATTACGCTCGAAACGGATGCTGATGGCCCTGTATGGAGCGTCACCTGAGGTATGCTTCAGCAATTTCACCTGATGGTCGCGCTTGATGAAGATGTAACTCCCCTCGCCTGCCTTCAGCTCACGCCCGTTGTCGTCCACCACCATTTCGCCCGAATAGACGTAAATAAGGACGTGGACGGGCATACGGTACTCTGACAACATCTCGTGAGGCACGAAACAACTGTAAACAATATCCCAATAATTATATACTTGCGATTCTTTTAGCATGACGCTACGAAGTTAGGTGTTTGCCGCCAGTTGAACAAACTTTTGTCCCTGTCAAGCAATGTGACATGTCGCATTTCCTCATTCGTAAGCACAAAATCTTCCATTTCTATGCTTTCCAGCATATGCCCAGCATGGGTATATTATATTATCATGCTGCCTATCATTTTCTTTGTCAATTCAACCTAATCATTGCCACTCCTGCCACCATCAGCACGATACCGACAAGCTGGATGTACGAAATCCTTTTCCGTTCCGCTCCCAACCAACCATACTTCTCCATCAGAAGACTAAGCGATATCTGGCCGAGCAACAACGCCATGAAGAATGCCCCTGTCCCAATTTGCGGAATCAGCCACGAGTTGCCGAACACGGCTAAGGCTCCGCATACGCCACCCAGCCACATCCACCACGGGTTTTCTTTATGGAAAGCCTTTCTCACACAACCGACATTCCCATTCCCAATGTAGACTGTAGCAATGACGGCGGTCGCTATCAGGAACGATACGGTGGATGCCTGTACTGCCGAGCCAAGACAGATGCCCAATCTTCCGTATATCGCTCCGATGGAAGCCATCAGGCATCCGGCTGCAATGCCTGTCAGTTGCCAAAGCAGGACATGGCTGCTTGCGGAAGTCTGTGTCGCTTTTCTTTTCTTGAGATTGGGAACGACCACGACGACCACGACACCGACTATCAGCAGGAGCATGGCAAAGACACGGACAGCCGAAAACGGGATGCGCACCGAACCGAACAACCCGAAGTGGTCGATGACAAGGCTGAACGACAACTGTCCCAACAAAGGGAGTATAGATGTTTGTAACTGACCGAGCGCACGGAACAGGCAGATGGTGACCGTGATGGTGAAAAGGGCGATGATGCCTCCCGTCCATCCCCACCACGGCACACCGAATATCTGAGTTATGTAAGGCAGTATCCGGATTCCGGATACGACCGATACCGCCGACAGCAGCACCGAAGATATCGAAAAAGAAATGAGCGTCACCACGTATGCGAGCCCTACGCTCGTCCGCATCCGTGCGTTTGCAGCAGTCTGGACAGGGACGAGCATACCCGTTAGCAAGGCCATGATTAGAAACACCCACATCGCGTCAAGCCTTTATCTATCTACATTCTCCGGCGCAGTGTCGAGCTTGCTGATGCCCTTCCGTCGTTGTTCTTGGCGGACACATCCAAATCTCTCAGCCGCCTTGTCCTCATAGCGATTAGCCCCACTGGTTGTTCGGATCACTGTACACGGTTTCACACTCGCTGCGTTGCAGGTACATCTGCCAGTAAGTTTCGGCAATGCGGGCTGGGTCGAAGTATTCGCTTCCGCCAATAGCTCCGCATATGGTCACCGTACCTACATACACACCTTTGGGTTTCCATTCGTTGTGAAGAGCGATGGCAAGGGCACGGATAGCCGCCTTGTCGAGCGACAAGGGCAGGTAAGCAACGTTTGGGAACAAGGCAAGTCCGCCTCCGGTGAGGAAAATCGCGCCGTTCTTCTTGCAAAACTCATCGGTCAGCACGGCTTTCACACAAGTGTAGGCACTTGCCACGTCCACCTGATAGTGGCGCATTAGTTCCACGCTATCCATCCGCCCCTGCTCGTCGGATGTGATGATACCTACGTTATAGACAAGCACATCCGGCGTGCCGAATTGCTGCTTCACCTGCTCAAAGGCGGCGACTAAAGTTTCCGGTTCGGCAGCATCCACGGTGTAAGTGTGGGCTTCGATGCCCTTGGCGGCAAACTCTTTTTCATACGCTTGCAGCGATTGCTCGCTACGTGCCATAAGCACAACACGGAAACTTTCTTTCCCGAATCTCCTTGCTACGTGGTTACCCAAACCCTGTCCGGCACCAACCACTACGATTGTCTTTTTGTCCATACTTTAGATTTTATATGTGCTTTTGTTTTACAGTAGCAAAGGTAAAGACTAAATAAGCGGATAAAGTTGTTGTACGGCTCAAAGAAGTGTTGCTTTATAGCTCATTTGTAGATGAGAATCTGACACACATTTAAAGAGGGTGCACCAAAACTTTCCGTTTTGGTGCACCCTCTTATTGCTACGTTGGCTAAAAGAGAGTTTATATCAGCCTAAAATACATTCAAGTGCCACAAAAACTATCACCAAAGCCAGTCCCCACATCACTTGACCTGCCTTGAAGTGATTGTTCATTATGTAGAAAGCCAATTCGTGTTTTGGCAATTTTGCCGGTTTATTTGTAGCGCAATGGCTTTCGAGGTCGGTTGCTTGTGCCGCCATGCTGTCGATATAAGCTTGGTCTTCTTCCGAGATCATAATTGTATGTTCTATTTAAGTTTTGTTGCAAATATAATGTTTCTGTGTACTATATGCAAGCATGTGGCACACAGAATTAACGTTGTTTTATTCTTTTACTTGCAGCAGTTCAAGCATCTTGTCGAGTGCTGCCGACAATCCGTCAATACTCTTACCGCCTGCTTGTGCGAAATGGGGTTGCCCGCCACCGCCGCCTTGTATCAACTTGGCTGCTTCACGCACCACGGTTGATGCGTTAAGCCCATCTTTCACGAGGTTGTCGCTTATGGCTATTGTTAGCATTGGCTTCTCGCCCTCGTGTGTTGCTGCTACAAATATGAAGTCGATGGGATGTTCTCTCCTCAATGCAAATGCCACGCCCTTCACTACATCGGCAATCCTTGGACCGAAGCAAGTGACGACAGTGATGCCATGCACAACCTTGGCATGTTCCATGATTGCTGACTTGACGGCAAGAACGCGTTCATGCATAAATTCCTCGGCTTGCTTGCGCAGTCCTGCATTCTCGGAGAGCGAGCGTTGCAAGGCCGAAATAACATTGGGTGCATTGTTCAGCAGAGCCTTGGTCTTTGTCATTACGTCTTGAAGTTCATACATTGCATTTTCCACTCCCACACCCGAAATGGCCTCGATGCGGCGAATACCGGCTGCGATGCTGCTTTCAGAGATGATTTTCACCATTCCAAGGTTGCCGGTGTTCTTTACGTGAGTTCCGCCGCACAGTTCAACCGAGTCGCCATACTTGATGACACGCACGTCATCACCATATTTCTCACCAAACAGTGCCATTGCTCCCATTGCACGAGCCTCGGAAATGGGTATGTGGCGATATTCGCAACGCTCGATAGCCATACGTACCTTGCGGTTGACGAGTTGTTCCACGCGGCGTATTTCTTCCTCGGTCATCTTTTGGAAATGAGAGAAGTCGAAGCGCAAGAATTTGGCGCAAACAAACGAGCCTTTTTGTTCTACGTGGGTTCCAAGAACTTCGCGCAATGCCTCATGTAGCAGGTGTGTAGCAGTGTGGTTGCAGCTTATGGCCAATCGTGACTCTTTATTGATTACTGCTGTGAATGTCGCAGTTACATCGCCCGGCAATTTCTTGGCAATATGCACGGCCAGGTTGTTTTCACGCTTGGTATCGGTTATTTCCACTACTTCGTTTCCACAAATCAGTTTACCGGTATCGCCGACCTGTCCGCCCATTTCGGCATAAAATGGTGTACGAGTTAGTACGATTTGGTAAAACTCATAATTTTTCTGCTTTACTTTTCGATAGCGGAGTATCTCTGTTTCGATTTCTTCCACATCATAGCCTACAAATTCGCTTTCACCTTCCCGTATCACCACCCAGTCGGTAGTTTCCACGGCTGCAGCGTTGCGGGCGCGTTGTTTTTGCTTTTCCATCTCCACTTTGAACTCTTCGGTGTTTACCGTGAGGCTATTCTCTTTCAATATGAGTTCGGTAAGGTCGAGAGGGAAGCCGTAGGTGTCGTAAAGGACAAATGCATCTCTGCCACTTACAATGTTCTTGCCGTCTTTCTTAGTGTCGGCAATGACCTTGGCAATGAGGCGCATACCGGTATCGAGTGTGCGTAAGAAGGCTTCTTCTTCTTCTTGGATTACACGTTTTATTAGTTCGCTCTGTTGGGCAAGTTCGGGATATGCTTCTCCCATCGACTCGATTAGCGTATCGATAAGGCGGTACATGAATGCGCTTTTCAGTCCGAGGAACGTATAGCCATAGCGAACGGCACGGCGCAAGATGCGGCGTATCACGTATCCCGCCTTCGCGTTAGATGGCAATTGTGAGTCGGCAATTGAAAATGCTATTGTGCGCACGTGGTCGGCAATGACGCGCATGGCTACGTTTACCTTTTCATCCTTGCCATATTCCATACCTGCGATTTCGCTCACTTTGTTGATGAGTGGAGTGAACACATCGGTGTCGTAATTCGACTTTTTACCTTGCAATGCCATACATAGGCGTTCAAAGCCCATTCCAGTGTCGATAACCTTTGCGGGAAGTGGTTCGAGCGAACCGTCGGCTTTGCGATTGTATTGCATGAACACAAGGTTCCATATTTCTATCACAAGAGGATTGTTCTTGTTTACGAGTTCTACTCCGGGTGTTTGTTTGCGTTCTTCATCGCTGCGCAAGTCGATGTGTATTTCCGAGCATGGCCCGCATGGCCCGGTTTCTCCCATTTCCCAAAAGTTGTCATGCCGGTTACCGTTGATTATGTGGTCTTTTGGCAGATGTGCTTCCCAATAAGATGCGGCTTCATCATCTCGTCCAAGGTCTTCGGGGGCATAACCCTCAAACACTGTGGCATATAGTCTTGTGGGATCGAGGTGCAGCACATCGACGAGATATTCCCATGCCCAGTCGATGGCTTCCTTTTTGAAATAGTCACCAAATGACCAGTTTCCGAGCATCTCAAACATTGTGTGATGATAGGTGTCAAGTCCCACTTCTTCAAGGTCGTTATGCTTGCCGCTCACGCGCAAGCACTTTTGCGAATCGGCCGCTCGGCGGAATTTCGGGGTCACATTTCCCAATATGATATCTTTGAACTGATTCATCCCTGCATTGGTAAACATCAATGTCGGGTCGTCTTTAATCACCATAGGCGCAGAGGGGACTATTGTATGCCCTTTGCTGCGAAAAAAATCTTTAAATGATTCCCTTATTTCCTTTGCTGTAAGCATATTTTAAAAAAGTTTTTTATGTGCGTGTTAATGTTGCACTGTTGCCGCACGGGCGAAATTCGCTAACCTAGCGGACGTTTGTGCGATTAGGGTAGCATCTCGTGAAAACAGCCACAAAAGTAACCCTTTCTTGCTATTTATGCAAAGGTTGAGGGTTGTTTTAATCCACAGTTTTAGCTACATTGCACGACTTCGGACAAAGTGAAGAGGACGGTAAGCAATAGTTTTGTCATTATTTTTACCAATGGCATCATGACTTCGGTAATACGATAGCCTACTTCTCGGTGACGATTTTCATAATGTATATGTATTGCAAGTGGGCTGTCCTGCACGGTATTTGCGGACAGCCTATTTTTGTCATTATGGCACATTGCCATGTGGCAATCGGGACAATACTAAATTATGGTGTCGGGGGGTATGTTTTGATTTTATATCATTCGATGCATTACGCTATCGCCATAATTTTGATTATTTTTGCGGTAATTTTTGAATGGTCATAATCGGCAAAAGCAATGTTTCGTGCAATAAAGCAGCGACAATTGCGTTTTTTTATTGATGAAAAATATTTTTTTACGAAATATAATCACACTGATAGTCGTTGTAATAGCTTGCACCATACAGGTATATGCGGCGGGAGGAAACAATCAAGACCTGCTTAACCGCCCATATGCCGACTTAAAACGCCTGCATTTCGGCTTCTCGGTGGGACTTCATTTCCAAGATTTATTGCTGAGCAACAATGGCTTTGTCACTGATGATGGCGAAACATGGTTTGCCGAAGTGCCGGGACACTCACCGGGGTTTTGTGTCAACGTGCTTGCCGACTTACGATTGTCGCAATATTTCAATTTGCGTTTATCACCAGGCATGTATTTTGGCAACAAGGTGGTTACATATCTCGAAACCACTAATGACGTGGAGGAAACGCAGAATATACGCAGTAACTATGTCGTTGTACCGCTCGACTTGAAATATTCAGCACTGCGGTATCGCAATCTGCGTCCTTACTTGGTTGGCGGTGTGATGGGTGTATTTGACGTGGCACGTAAGCGCAGCGAGCAGTTACGGCTCACATCGGCCGACTTAATGCTCACCATAGGATTTGGATGTGACTTTTATTTGCCATTTTTCAAGTTGTGTCCGGAGGTGAAATTTTGTTTCGGGTTACGCGATTTACTCGACCACACACGTAATGACTTGTCGAACGACCCTACGATGATGAAATATACACAGTCGGTCGATAGGGCACGGTCGCGTATGGTTGTTGTCACTTTTTATTTCGAATAATCCACTGTACCCATGACGAATAATAATGATAAGGTGCTACTATAAAACATCATTTGCAATGCTCGTCTTGTTGTTGGTTGCCATTATGGCTCCAGCACGGGCTGTGGCTCAAAGCGATGCATTATTTTCGCAATATTGGGCATTGCCGACATACTACAATCCTGCTGCAGCCGGCAACAGCGACTCTATAAAAATTACGGCTGGAGCCAAGATGCAATGGGTGGGAATCACTAATGCTCCTGTCACATTCACCGGACTTGCCGACAGCCCTTTTAAGTTGTTCAAGAAGAGGTTTGGTGTGGGCATAGCTTTTTCACAAGAAAGCATAGGACTTTTCAGCACATTTAATGTGGGGGTACAACTTGCCTATAAATTGAAATTGTTGGGAGGAACCATGAGCATAGGAATGCAAATGGGCATAGTTAACCAAACATTTCGAGGCACCGATGTATTTATTCCTGATGGAGATGATTATCACACAACAGATGACGAGGCTATACCGACAACTGATATTGCCGGCACCGGATTCGATATGTCGGCAGGAGTGTTCTATACGCATCGTTGGTTTTGGGCTTCATTATCTTCGACGCATGTCATACAGCCCACAATAACTCTCAGTTCTGATTCTGAAACTGACAGCCAGTATGAATTTCAGATGGGGCGGGCCTTTTATTTCATGGCTGGTAGCAATATTCCGATAAAAAACACGTTATTTGAAATACAGCCGTCGGTTATGTTGCGTACCGACCTGACATCATTTACCGGTGACATCACTGCAAGGGTGCGCTTCAAGAAGTTTATTTCGGGAGGTTTGGGGTACCGATGGAAAGATGCCATATCTATAATGGTTGGCGGCGAATATAAGAGTTTTTTTCTCGGCTATTGTTACGACTATCCTACATCGGCCATTTCAAAGGCCAGTAGCGGCAGCCACGAAGTGTTTTTACAATATAACGTGAAATTGAATTTACAAGAGAAAAACAAAAATAAACATAAAAGTATTCGAATAATGTAGAATATGAAAAAAAGATTAATTTATACTGCTTTCGCACTTGCGCTACTCGCCACTTCGTGCATGTCATCGCGCAGCATCGGTGCCGGCGGCGAAGTTACAGGTATCGGAGGAACGGCATATACCGAGCCGACACCATACGGCATGGTGCTGGTGGAACGAGGTTCTATGCGTGTGGGCCCTGCGGAAAACGACTCGATATGGGGCATTCGCAAAGATGACCGCGGTGTATCGGTCGATGCTTTTTGGATGGACGAAACCGAGATTACGAACTCTAAGTACAAGCAGTTCATTTTGTGGGTGAGGGATTCCATCATCCGTGAGCGTCTCGCAGATCCTGCTTATGGCGGAAACGAAGAGTATCGGATCGAAGAGGATAAAGACGGTAATCCTATTACGCCGCATCTCAACTGGAGCAAGGCCATACCATGGCGAAATCCCGATGAGGATGAACAACGTGCCATAGAAAGTGTTTACCGCACCAATCCCATAACAGGAACACGTGAACTAGACCCGGAGCAGATGAATTATCGATATGAAATATTCAATCTCACCGAGGCTGCCAAGCGTAAATACCGCCGTGACCCTGCCCGCCGTGACCTTAATACCGACCATCAGGTTTCGGAAGAGTTGCCTATGATATCAAAGGACACTGCCTACATGACCGATGACGGACGTATCGTGCGACAAACGATTACACGCCCGTTGACAGGTGAGTACGATTTCCTGAACACATATATAGTGAACATATATCCAGACACGACTTGTTGGATCAACGATTTCGACAACGCATATAATGAAAAATATGTGCGAATGTATTTCTCTCATGCGGGCTATAACGATTATCCGGTGGTGGGAGTAAGTTGGGAGCAGGCCAATGCCTTTTGTGCATGGCGCACGACCTACTTGAAGCGTGCACTTGGTCCGTTAGGGGCTTATGTTGAGCCTTACCGGCTTCCCACCGAAACAGAATGGGAATATGCTGCCCGTGCCGGAATCGACAAGAATAAGTTCCCATGGGAAGGAGATATGCCCATTGATGAGGAGCAAGGGTGCTTTTATGCCAATTTTAAACCTCAAGAGGGTAACTATGTGCGCGATGGAAATATCATTACATCGCGTGTAGGTACATATGATGCCAATGAATTCGGGTTGTTCGACATGGCAGGCAATGTTAGTGAGTGGACTTCAACGACGTATACGGAAAGTATGAATGAACTGACCTCTGACCTTAATCCCGAATACCGCTATGATGCAGCCATCGAAGATCCCTATCGAATGAAACGCAAGGTGGTACGCGGCGGATCGTGGAAAGATGTGGCTCACAATGTACGTAGCGACCTGCGTATGTGGGAATACCAGAACGAGCAACGTTCTTATATCGGTTTCCGTTGCGTGCGTTCGGCCGTAAATTATAAGAGTAAACGTAAATAAACCTGAAACTGAAAAATAACCATCTTTTTGTATCTTACAAGTCATGGGCAAATATAAAAAATATAAAAACAGCATAGAACGTTTTCTTTCAGGCGAAAAAGGACAACGTTTCTTCAACTTCGCCTACAGTATAGGTGCAGCCGTCGTAATTTGGGGTGCATTGTTTAAAATTCTGCATTTACCTGGTGGCAACACATTGTTATGCATTGGTATGGGTACAGAAGTACTTATGTTCGTACTCACTGCTTTCGACCGTCCGGAACAGGCTTATAAATGGGAAGAGGTCTTCCCCGTGTTGCGTTCACATGATCCCGAAGACCGTCCTGACCTCTCAAGTGGTAGTGGTATCATCATCAACGGAGGTGGTGGAAGTGTGACGAGTGTTGATGGCACCGCTGCGGGAGGTGTTGCGGGGATTCCTGCCGGCATAAATGTGTCGGAAGAAGATACTCGCTCTTTAAGTGAGAGTATTGCCAAAATGGCAGCAGCAAGCGAGCAACTGTCGAAAATGGCTGAGCTTACCGATGCCACGCAACAATACTTGTCGCAATTGTCGGCGATTTCGGAGCAAATGGAACAATTGCGTTCGACAACCGAGGCATTGAACAACGTGTCGGGTGTGCTGCTTGCTTCTTACCAAGCCATCACAAGCAACAGTGAGAATATCACACGCAGTTCTGAGGGTTATGTTGGACAAATGGAAAACCTCAATCGTAACATTAGTGGACTTAATACCATATATGAGATACAGCTAAAGAGCATATCCACGCAACTCGACAGTATCGACCGCGTTAATCGTGGCTTGAAGGATATCCGCGACATGTATGAGAAATCGGCGGCCGAAAGTGCAAGTTATTGCGATGAGGCCGAAAAGATGGCTCGATACATGAAGCAGCTCAACAGCGTGTATGAAAAAATGGTGAAGGCCATGACGGTGAACATGTACCGCCCTATGGTACCCGGAATGGAAATGGATAACAACGACGACAAGAAGAATAGTTAATAATGGCTAACGCACACAATCAGACGGCAGGACGGATGTCGCCACGGCAAAAGATGATAAACCTCATGTATATCGTCTTGACTGCTATGTTGGCTTTGAATGTGTCGAGCGACGTGCTAAATGGTTTTACGCAAGTCGAAGATGGATTGACACGTTCTAATCGCACCGTTTCTGACCGTAACAAATTGCTATACGAGCAACTTGAAGCGTTCAATGCGCAAAATCCCGAAAAGGGTGGCGTGTGGTATGCTCGGGCTTCGGAAGTGAGGTTGCGCACAGGAGAACTCTATAGTTATATCGACTCGTTAAAACTTGCCATCGTGAAAACAGCAGATGGCGAAGACGGCGATGTGCGGAATATTCGCAATCAGGACGATACAGAAACGCCGTCGGTCATAATGCTCGCCCCGCGCAACGGAAAAGGACGGGAATTGCGTACACGCATTGACAATTACCGTGACTTTGCCACACAGATGCTTAACGACACTTTGCAAAAGCAAAATATCGAACATGCCTTGACGACCACAGTAACGCGCGAAACACGTGCTGTGGGCAAAAGCAAATTGTGGGAAGAAATGTTGTTTGAGAATATGCCGGTGGTGGCATCGGTAACGCTGCTTTCAAAGATTCAGAATGACTTGTTATATACCGAGGGTGAGGTGCTTGGTACTTTGTTGAAGAATATTGATGCCAGTGATATTAGAGTTAACCAAGTAGATGCATTTGTCATTCCCGAATCGCGCATTGTAATGCGTGGAAGCAGTTATACTGCCAACATCGTATTGGCTGCCGTTGACACCACGCAACGCCCTACTGTATATGTCAATGGCATGCGCCTTAGCAACGATCAAGGATTATATGAAACTGCAACTATGAGTTCAGGCAACTTCGACTATTCGGGATATATCGAGGTGGCGCATGGAGATGGTACGATATCGAAGCACAATTTCACATCGTCATATACTGTTATCGACCCTACGGCAACAATTTCGGCAACGATGATGAACGTGCTTTATGCGGGTATCGATAATCCGCTGTCGATTGCTGTGCCAGGGATTCCGAACAATGCAATTTCGGCAACGATGACCAATGGTACACTCACCCGTGATGGAGATCTTTGGGCTGCACATCCTGACCAAGTGGGGACAGAGGCTGTAGTTACTGTCACCGCAAACACCAATGGTCGGCAACAAACGGTGGCTACTACTAGTTTTAGAGTGCGCAAGTTGCCCGATCCGATGCCTTACATCCCATATACAGATAAGGGTAATCCCGAACGCTACCGTGGCGGCAAGCCATTTGCCAAGTCGCTGTTGTTGCAAACCGATGGCATTGAAGCGGCTATTGACGATGACATGCTCAATGTCGCCTATCGCGTGCTTAGCTTCGAAACCGTATTTTTCGACTCAATGGGCAATGCAATACCCGAGGTATCGGACGGCAACAAATTCTCCGACCGCCAAAAAAATAGTTTCCGTCGGTTGACCCGAGGCAAACGTTTCTATATTTCACGTGTAAGAGCCATCGGCCCTGACGGAATCGAGCGCACTCTCGCTCCAATGGAAGTAATTGTCAACTGATTTTGAAATCACAACTACGCATATAACAATGAAGAAGAACACATTAAAATACATTGTAGCAAGTATGCTCTTGGCGAGCATGACGGTGATGCCACTATTTGCACAGAACGATGAAGGCGTGGTGCGTCGCCGTACTCAGGGAGGTCGTAATACCGAGAAAGACGAAACGGGAATGACAGACCGCATGAAATCGTTCTACGAAGAAACCGAGCCGTCGGATGCCAATGTGGAATGGATGCGTATAATATACCGGTCAATCGATCTCACCGATGAAACCAATATGGCTCTGTACTATCCCGAAATGCCTAACGAAGACGGTCAGAACTTGTTTTTCATAATAATGCGTCTGCTTGCTGATGGTAAAATTCCGGCGTATGAATACCTTGACGGGCGTGAGATGTTCACTGAGCAATATTGTATCAAAGTGAGCGATATGCTCGATCGCTTTTACATCCCATATTCTAACGCAAAGGGTAGCACTGAACGTAATCCTAAATACACAATTGAAGAGAGCGATGTGCCATCGAACGAGGTGCTTAGCTATTATATAATTGAGAAGATGGAATTTGATAGGCTCAAAGGCAGGCTCAGCAAGAAAGTAACGGCCATATGCCCTGTGTTGCATCGTACCGATGAGTTTGGCGGTGACCCCATAAGGTATCCTATGTTTTGGGTTGAAATGAGTGATTTGAGACCTTATATATCGCAACAATACGTATTTACCGACAATGATAATAATCTCGCTCGGTATAATTACAATGACTTCTTCACAACGAGTATGTACAATGGTACTATATACAAAACCAAAAATCTGCGCAACTTGTCGATGGTGCAAATGTTTCCCGATCCTGAAGATTTGAAACATGCCCAAGACAGTATTGAGAACAGGCTTAAATCGTTTGAACAAGAACTATGGATACCGTCACGTGAGGAATTGCAGGCTCGTGCTAAGGCCCGTGCCGCTGCGAGTGATAGTACGACCCTTGCGTCGGCCAATGGAGATGAAGAGGTAATCATACGCGACCGCGACGAGGAAAAAGAAAAGAAAGAGGAGGTTAAAAACAAGCGTTCAAAACGCAGCAAGCCTAAAGGTTCCAATGTCAAGGAATCGGAAGTTTCCACCAGTAGCTCGGCAGTGCGTTCGGTTCGCCGCCGTAAATGATTAGGAAGGTTTCTTGCCAATATGTGCATTTTATGCGATTATCTCACAGATTCTCCGTAAATTTGCAATGACTTTTGTAAAATGGCGAAAAAGAACACAGCTGTGATATTGCCTGAACCGACACTGCGGCGATTGCCGTGGTACTTGGCTTATGTGCGTTTATTGCAATTACAAAATGTGGAGTATGTGTCATCGACGCAGATAGCCAAGGAGATCAATGTCGATGCTTCCCAGATAGTCAAAGACTTGTCTTTCTTGAATATACGAGGTAAGACACGTATTGGCTATGAAGTGAAATCGCTTGTGGCAGAACTTGCCGATTTTCTTGGGTTTCGCATGGAACACAAGGCTTTCATGGTAGGTGTGGGCAGTTTAGGGTCGGCATTGATACAAGATCAAGGGTTGCAGCAATATGGATTGAATATTGTGGCAGGATTTGATATTGATCACGCAATAATAGGCAGGAATATTTGCGGTGTGCCGGTATATGGTATGGATAAACTTGCCATAAAACAAAAAGAATTTGACACAGAGATTGGTATTCTTGCTGTTCCTGTAGAACATGCCCAAGATGCCACCGACACGATGATTGCCTGCGGGTTGCAGGCAATATGGAATTTTACGCCGTTTCGCATCAAGGCAAGCAATGACATAGTGATACAGAATACATCTATTTATGCCCATCTTGCAGTGATGTATAATCGTCTTGACGAGAAATATCGATTGTTGAAAGGATGAAAGTAATAGGTATTTGTGGAAACTATGGGAATGAGCAAACGGAAGTGATGCCAGAAGTTTATCTGATGAGCGATTCATCGTTGCTTAAAGACAATAAACCATTTTTCATACCCGACTTCGCCGAGCAATTTTGTTTTTCCCACACGTTGGTTGTGCATATATGCCGCCTTGGTAAGAACATTGCTCGCAAATTTGCTCATCGTTATTACGACAAACTGACCGTTGGGTTGATGGTTGAGGCTATGAACATGATGGACGGATGTTGCCAAGTGCCCGGTGCTTTGAGATATGCTTTTGATGGTGCTGCCATAATAGGCGATTTTATCGATGTGGCAGAATTGCCGGCTGATATCAACTATGAAGTTAATGTAAATGGAATTGCCGGCTTGTCGGGTTCTACAGCAATGTTGCAACATGGTATAGACGAACTGATAGAATACGTGAGCCGATACATGACGTTGAAAATAGGTGATTATATATTTGTAAGCCAATCGCCAGAGCGTGTGCCATTGAAGATAAATAACAATATTACCGCTGCACTCGATGGTAAGGAAGTGTTGAGAATGAAGATAAAATAAATGATAATCAAAAATATTTTAATACCGCTGATGGTAACGGTTATGTCGATATTGTCGACATCTGCGGTATGGGCTCTCGATGCATCGGCATTTGCCGAAAATTCAAAGTTGGCCGAGGGACGTTGAGTTAAAATTTCCGTTACCGAAAATGGCGTTTATCAGCTCACACCTCGTGAACTGTTTCGATTGGTTTTTTCCGATCCGTCGACTGTGAAGATTTTCAGTTATGGTGGGCACATGATGTCGGAAAACATTATGGACTGTTCCAAAGATGATTTGGTGCAAGTATCATCGATTATTGCCGATGATGGGGAAGTGTGCTTTTATGCCAATGGTGTCTGCTACCATTACCACTGGTGATGATGGTGAGATCGTTATTATTGACTTGTAATTTTATAGGCTGCACAATAATTTTTTTGATTTGCAGTTAATAAGATAGGCTAAATTGATAAAAATGAAAAATATAAAAATCGCGATAATATCTGTGTTGATGGCAGGGATGGGGTTCGTTTCTGCTATGGCTCAAGATGCAAGTGACTTCAATCCTGTTTCTACAGGTGTGACATCGTTAAGTATCGCTCCCGAGGCTCGTGGGGCATCGATGGGTGACATAGGTGCTGCTACTGACCCTGATGTGAATTCCCAATATTGGAATGCATCGAAATATGCATTTGCTTACAGTTCGGTGGGAGTATCTGTTTCGTACACGCCGTGGTTGCGGAAACTTGTCAATGACATTGCATTGCTGTATGTTGCCGGTTACTGGAAATTTGGCGGTGAAGATAATCAAGCTTTAAGCTCATCGTTGCGTTATTTCACATTGGGTGAGGTTAACTCCAGTGACGAGCAGGGAAACGTGTTGACGACGGTCAACCCTTATGAGATGGCTTTCGATTTGGGCTATTCGCGTAAGTTGAGCGAAAAGTTTTCGATGGGTGTGGTATTGCGTTATATTTATTCCAACTTGGGATTCAGTGACGATTCAGATGAAACATTAAGTGGAGCTTCAGCTTTTGCAGCTGATATTTCGGGCTATTTTACAACTTATCCCATCATAGGTCGCAACGAGTGCCAATGGTCATGGGGATTCAATATTTCAAACATAGGCTCAAAAGTGTCTTATGATGGTGGTAATGAATCGGCTTTTCTGCCTACTAACCTAAAAATAGGTACAACTTTCACTTTCCCTCTTGCCGATTATCACAATCTTGCCGTGTCACTTGACATTAATAAATTATTGGTTCCGACAAAACCGCGTTCATCGGATTATGAAGAGGGTAGTGCCGAAGATTCTCCATATTGGGATGATTTGCAGGAATGGCAGGATATGTCACCGATAACGGGAATATTCAAGTCGTTCAGTGATGCCCCTGGTGGATTGAGTGAAGAGTTGAAAGAAATCAATTTTTCGATTGGTTTGGAATATAACTATAATCAGCAATTCTTTTTGCGTGGTGGATATTATTATGAAAATGCGATGAAGGGAGACCGTAAATATTTTGGTTTTGGTGCTGGTTTCGCTTTGAATGTCATAAGGCTTGATGCTGCGTATATGATAGCCACGGCACAGAGCAGTCCGCTTGACCAGACTTTACGTTTCACCTTATCGTTTGATATGGATGGCATTAAAGATTTGCTTGGCCGTCGCAAATAAATCATAATTGCTATGATAAGAGTAGGAATGGGATTTGATGTGCATTGCTTGGTCGAAGGACGTGATTTATGGCTTGGTGGAGTCAAGATTCCTTATAAATTTGGTTTGTTGGGGCATAGCGATGCCGATGTGTTGATTCATGCCTTGTGCGATGCTTTGCTTGGCGCGGCGTGTTTGCGTGACATAGGTTTCCATTTTCCGGATACCGACCCACAGTATAAGGGCATAGACAGCCGTGAATTGCTCAAGAATGTCATGCTGCTTGTGAGAAATAAAGGGTATGAATTTGGAAATGCTGATATAACGGTATGTGCTGAACAACCAAAATTGAATCCTTATGTGCCGGATATGCAGGCCGAACTTGCCGGTTGTATTGGCTGTGACCCTGATTGTGTATCGATAAAGGCTACTACCACTGAGAAGCTAGGTTATACTGGTCGTGGTGAAGGGATAGCTGCATATGCAACTGTCTTGATTGAGAAATAGCCTGGATATGGGGTAGATTTGATTTTTTTGAATCCTTACGGTTATTTGATTTGTACTAAATATTGCATATAATTTAAATCCATAAGAGGTGGGAAAAGCGAGTTTTATAAAAAAGCATCCGATAATTTTCAATTTGTGCCTGATTGTTTTGGCATTTTTTGCCATATGCTACGCGGCATTACTCGGACTCGATATCTTTACAGAGCATGGTAAGACCGTAACTGTACCTGATGTGCGTAATTGGCCACTATCCGATGCTGTGAATGTGTTGCGTCGGGCAGGATTTAATTGTGAAGTCACCGATTCTATTTATAATGACACATATAATCTTGGTGCAGTAGTTGAACAATCGCCGAAAGCAAATGCCGAAGTAAAGTCCAACAGAACGATATACGTTACAGTTAATTATTCTACGCCGCGTACCATTTCTTTGCCCAACTTGGTAGATTATTCCGAACGTCAAGGTCTGTCGATGCTTCAGGGACTTGGATTTAACGATGTGGAAGTGGAATACACTTCTTCACCATATAGGGGACTTATTCTTGACATTCTTGTCGATGACAGGGAAGTCGAACCTGGAACCAAGGTGTTGCCATCGGTGAAAATTACAATGCGTGTTGGTGACGGAAATGAAGTTCCTGATTCGATTACTGACACATTTATCGATCCCTATGCTACTGATAGTACCGACGTATTTCTTTGAGAAGATATTGCATGATGGGTGATGGCATAAAGGATTATGATGATGACCTTGGGGGTGGCGTAGAACCTGATATCATAGATGAAGGTCGCGAATTGTGGGAGCATTATCGGTTTGTTGCCGATAAGGGGCAGGAATTGTTGAGGGTTGATAAATTTCTCGTATCTCGCATTTCGGGAACATCGCGTAACCGTGTGCAACAGGCTGCCGAAGCAGGGTGTATTATTGTAAATGGTAAATCGGTCAAGTCGAATTACCGTGTCAAGCCTTTCGATGTAGTGAGCATTGTCATGGATCGGCCTCGCTATGAAAATGAAATAATTCCCGAAAATATTCCGCTTGATATAGTGTATGAAGATTCAGAGTTGCTCGTGGTGAATAAGCCTGCCGGGCTTGTTGTGCATCCGGGACATGGAAATTATTCGGGGACGCTCGTCAATGCTCTTGCTTATCATTTTAAGGATAATCCTGATTATGATGTTAATGATCCCCGCATGGGACTTGTACATCGCATTGATAAAGATACGTCGGGATTGTTGGTAATTGCTAAGACCCCCGATGCTAAGACTGCTTTGGGCAAACAGTTTTTCAACAAAACGACCAAACGGCAGTATATGGCAGTGGTATGGGGGGAGATGAACGATACTGATGGTACTATTGTCGGCAATATCGGAAGAAATCCGAAGGATAGGTTGCAAATGACGGTTTTTCCTGATGGGTCAGATGGGAAAAATGCTGTTACTCATTATCATACACTCGAAAATCTTGCTCATGTGGCTGTGGTACGTTGCCAACTTGAAACGGGGCGGACGCATCAGATAAGGGTACATATGAGGTATATCGGTCATCCATTATTTAATGACGCTCGTTATGGAGGGGATGTGATATTGCGTGGGAATAATTCTGGTAAGTATATACAGTTCATTCATAACTGTTTTGAGTTGTGTCCTCGTCAGGCTCTCCATGCCAAGACGCTTGGGTTTGTACACCCTAAAACGGGAAAGCAAATGGATTTTGACAGCGACTTGCCTCAGGATATGTTATCATTGATTGAAAAGTGGCGGGCGTATGCGAGTTCTGCTTCCAAATAAACGAAAGTATGTCAGTCATGTCAAATTAGGGTAAGTAGCGTTTGTCAACGCTTTTTTTATGAAATTTTTAATCGTGGAAGTTTTAAATACAAATCATAATTTATGGAATTAATCAAATCAGTTAAAACTGTCGGTTTGGCTTTGGCCTTATGTGTGGCTGTTCCTGCCATAGCCGACGATGAGGGAGTTGTCGTTCCAGATAGCACAGGCTTTAAGTTTAACGATGTTGTGGTGATCAAGACTACTCCTGTCCGCGATCAGAATCAGTCGGGTACTTGTTGGTGTTTCTCGGGTGACACTTTCTTGGAAAGTGAATTGCTTATGATGCAGAATCGTGAAGTGGACCTGTCGGAAATGTACACTGTAAGAATGTGCTATGAAGAAAAAGCGTTGCGGTACGTGCGTATGTACGGGCAGGTGAATTTCTCTGAAGGTGGTGGCTTGCTCGATGTGCCTTACATAATCGGCAAGTATGGGGTTGTTCCCGAAGAAGTTTATCCAGGTTTGAATTATGGAGAAGATGCGCATGATCACACCGAATTGGTTGCTACGCTTTCGGCTTATCTTAAAGGCGTTTGTTCAAATAAGAAGCTGTCAAGTGCGTGGTTTGAAGGATTTAAAGGAATTCTTGATGCCTATTTCGGAAAGGTGCCAGAAACTTTCACTTATAATGGTACTACGTATACCCCGCAATCGTATGCACAATCATTGAATCTCGATTTGGACAATTACGTTGCACTAACTTCGTTTACACATCATCCTTTTTATCGGTCGTTTGTACTTGAAGTGCCGGATAACTGGATTTTTGGGCAATATATGAATGTGCCTCTTGATGAATTAAAAGCTATAATTGATAATTCGCTTAACAATGGCCACTCGGTGTTGTGGGCTGCCGATGTCAGTGAGATTGGCTTTAAATATCGTCGTGGATTTGCAGTCATGCCAAAAGAGAAAGACGAGGCCGACATGACCGAGGAAGAACAAAAAGAATGGGCTGTGATAAGCGACAGGAAGCGTAAGGAGATACAGAAGGACATAAAAGGTCCTGTTGAAGAAATTGATGTTACTCAGGAATCACGTCAGGAGATGTTTGACAGACAGCTAACCACAGATGATCATGGCATGGTGATAGTGGGCATTGCAACCGATCAAAACGGCAAGCGGTATTATAAAGTGCAGAATTCATGGAACACCAATCAATTATATGGTGGGTTCTTCTATGTTTCGGAACCATATTTGCTTGCTAAGACAATGAGCATACTTGTCAACAAATCTACTATTCCAACTGATATTAAAAAGAAAATAATGATGTAAAGAAGATAAAATTGCATAGGCTTGCGATTATGTTGTGTTGTGATAGGAATTATGCATGACAAGACGTAGCGCAATGCATATCTGTATTTCACTTCTGTACATTAATTATTATACGTGAGTTCGATATAAGCGAATAAATATATTGCTGAGAAATAGGAACATAGCGA
>CAYNBZ010000023.1:0-32054 GCA_964395975.1 uncultured Muribaculaceae bacterium
GCATGATAGGCTTTGCGTATGACGCTGACGAAGAAACCCTGACAGTATCCATTGTACCTACGTGATTGACTTCGATGGTGACGACGACGGCTCAGCCGGCATAAGCGGTGTGACAGCCAACGGTGACGACACCGAGGTAGCGCGCTACACGCTCGACGGCATTCGCATAGGCTCACCTGTGAAGGGTGTCAACATAGTGAAGAAGGCCGACGGCAGCACCGTCAAGGTGGTGGTGAAGTAACTCTCCCCCGACACACGCAAGGCATCTCCAGCCTTGGGCGTGCCCGATACGGAAAGTACAAATCAGCCAACTAATTCGTAACACTTTGTACATGAATTAGTTGGCTGATTTTATACTATTTACTGAATATACCGAATGAAATGCGAGACGATTATCTCTCACAGAGAGATTGATATCGCCTCGCATTTTATGCAATATGTGACAATCTAAACTGCTACTGAGCCGTAGTTGCAGTAGAAGTTGCCGCAGCCGGCTTAACTTCCCAACCGAGTGCGCTGGCACCAAGTACGGCAGCGTCGCTATCTTTCAATTCAGAAATGAGCAGACGCACCTTACCCCTATATATAGGAAGCAGATTCTGCTCCATGGCATTCTTTATTGGCTTCAGCAACAGGTCGCCCGACTTGGCAAGACCTCCAAACAGCACAATTGCCTCGGGACTCGAAAAAGCCACAAAGTCGGCAAGAGCCTCTCCAAGTATCTTACCCGTGTAGTCAAATATGTCTTTTGCCATTTTATCGCCGGCAATTGCTGCATCATAGACATCTTTTGATGTGATTTCTTCGATTTGCAAATTACGCAGCATCGATGGTTCAGTGCGGATTTCAAGGAACTCGCGGGCAGTGCGGGCAACGCCGGTAGCCGAACAATAAGTTTCAAGGCAACCCGTGCGACCGCAGCCACAAGTACGACCGTTGTTACGCTTCATTATCACGTGTCCCAGTTCGCCGGCAAAACCGTCGTGTCCATAAACCAACTGACCGTTGATGACGATTCCGCTTCCAACGCCCGTACCAAGCGTAATCATTATGAAATCTTTGATTCCGCGAGCTGCGCCATAAGTCATCTCACCTATTGCAGCCGCATTGGCATCATTGGTTATGGCCACAGGTATGCCAAATTTGTTGCTTATAAGATTGGCAAGCGGTATGGGAGTTGGCCACGGCAGGTTAACGCCATCCTCAATGGTTCCAGTATAGTAATTAGCATTGGGCGCACCGATACCAATGCCATATACTTTGTCAACAGCATCGTTGGCAACTATAACTCGTGTCAATTCGGTATAAAGCTCATCGATGTAATCGTTTATGTCGCTATGTTTTGCTGTTTTTATCGAACTCGAAGCAATTACATTGCCGCGAGCGTCAACTATTCCAAACACGGTGTTGGTACCACCCATGTCTATACCTATAACGTAAGGCTTCATGATTTAAGTTTTAAATTTATGTTATGTTACTAAAAAAAATTTTATCTAAAAAATGACCTCCCACAATAAAAAGGCTCAGAGTGCATTACAACGCAAATAGCCATAGTCTGCACAAAGTTAATAAATTTGGAATAAAATAGTAGTACAAACAATTATTTTTTGCAGCAACCATTTGACACTTGTGCTATTTAACACACCATTAGCCTCTTTGTCACCGTCTATTTCATGACACTTTGCGAATTGCAACAGCATGTTTCGCCACACATATACATACATGAATCACAAATCATTGAACATTTTTATTAATTTTGTAGTGGGATTTAACGTGTTATACCATGCTGCATGACATCAATGTTTTCAACGCTTTTTTAATGGCAATGGCGGCAGTCGCCGTGATCGTATATATCGCCCTACACTTCATCAATGCCGGATATGGCATGATGTATAATCGCCGATGGGGACTGTCGATAAGCAATCGCGCAGGGTGGGTGCTTATGGAAGCACCCGTGTTTGTTTCAATGTGCATTTTGTGGTGGATGAGCGAACGGCGATTCGAGCCGGTACCGGTCGTCATTTTTCTGCTATTCCAATTGCATTATTTCCAACGGTCGTTCATTTTCCCTTTTTTCATAAAGGGGCGCAACCGTATGCCGATAATCATCATCGCAATGGGCATATTGTTCAACGTGCTTAATGCCGTGATGCAGGGCGGATGGTTGTTTTACCTGTCCCCTGCCGACCGTTACGACACCAACTGGATTTTCTCCACACAATTCATTGTGGGCATTACAGTGTTTTTCATGGGAATGGCAATCAATATCAACAGCGACAGCATAATACGTAACTTAAGAAAACCCGGAGATACACGACACTATTTGCCCCGAGGCGGAATGTTCAATTATGTTTCTAGTGCCAACTACTTCGGAGAACTGCTCGAATGGGTGGGTTTCGCCATACTCACATGGTCGTGGGCAGGTGCTGTATTTGCATTGTGGACCTTTGCCAACCTTGCGCCACGTGCCGAACAGATATACAAACGTTATCGCAATGAATTTGGAGAGGAATTCACTCGACTGAAATTACATCGCATAATCCCATACATCTATTAGTTTTAACCAATCGGGTTATCCCCGTCTAAATATAGAACAGCTATGGATTCAAAACTTTTCACACCGGCACACATTGGTCCGGTGACATTGCGCAACCGCACCATACGCTCAGCGGCTTTCGAAAATATGTGTTTCGACCATCGCCCATCTAAAATGCTTGCCGACTACCATCTGTCGGTTGCACGCGGTGGTGTGGGTATGACCACGATTGCCTACGCATCAGTCAACCGCAGCGGATTGTCATTCGACAACCAATTGTGGATGCACCCCGAAATCGTGGATGAACTGCACCAACTCACCGATGCAATCCACTGCGAAGGAGCTAAAGCGGCCATACAACTCGGGCATTGCGGCAACATGTCGCACCGTTCGACGGCCGGACGTACCCCAATATCGGCATCAACCGGTTTTAACCTGTATTCTCCGACTTTTGTGCACGGAATGAGCGAAAACGAAATACAAGAAGTGGCTCGTGACTTCGGCACAGCTGTGCAACTAGCCATAGATGCAGGTTTCGACTGTGTGGAGATACATGCCGGACACGGTTATCTCATAAGCCAGTTTTTGTCGCCATACACCAACAAAAGGCACGACAAATGGGGCGGCACGCTCGACCAACGCATGAATTTTATGCGACTGTGTATGGAGCAAGTGATGAAAGCTGCAAACGGTCAAGTGGCTGTGGTGGTTAAGACCAACATGCGCGATGGTTTCAAGGGTGGCAACGAACTTGAAGAAGGGATTGCGATAGCCCAAGAACTTGAACGGCTCGGAGTCGATGCGCTCGTGCTGAGCGGCGGCTTCGTAAGCCGCGCACCAATGTATGTGATGCGTGGTGAAATGCCCATTCGTACCATGACACACTACATGAAATGTTGGTGGTTGAAATATGGAGTGAGGATGTTTGGGAAAATGATGATAAAAAATGAACCGTATAGCGACCTATACTTCCTCGATGATGCACTGCAAGTGAGGAGAGAAGTGAAATTGCCGCTGATATACGTAGGCGGATGCGTGTCGCGCAAGGATATCGACCGTGTGCTTGACAGCGGTTTCGAGGCTGTACAGATGGCTCGTGCCCTGCTCAACCAGCCCGACTTCGTAAATCGCATGAAAGCCGGTGAGGAACGTTGCGACTGCACCCACACCAATTATTGCATAGCACGCATGTATTCGCTCGAAATGTCGTGCCACAAGCATCGCAATGACCTGCCGCCGTGCCTACTCAATGAAATAGAGAAAATCGAACGGCGCAATGGACAGCAGTAACACTACCACTCATCACATGGCTCTCGTCACCGGTGCATCATCCGGCATCGGGAGGGAATTTGCACGCCAACTTGCCGAGATGGGACACAACGTGCTGCTCGTGAGCAATCAAGAGCGGGAGTTGGCAGAAACGACAACCGAACTATCAGCACTACACCCACAAGGGTTGTTTCCGACCTACTTCATCGACCTTTCGCGACACGATGCCGACACCATATTGCTCGACTTCTGCCACTCCAACGGCTATGAAATAGACATATTGGTAAATAATGCCGGCATATTCTCGTTCCGAGCTGTCACCGACATCCCACCGGAGCGCATCGACCTGTTCATCGACCTTCACACAAGAGCTGTGACACGGATATGCCGCACATTCGCACTCGACATGAAACGGCGGCAATGCCACGGCCACATTCTCAACATGTCGTCGATGTCATGTTGGATGCCGATGCCCGGCATTGCCATGTACAGTGCCACAAAAGCCTACATCCGCGTATTTTCCCGTTCGCTTAACGTAGAACTCGCCGACGACGGCATCACTGTTATGGCAGCTTGCCCCGGTGGAATAGCCACCGACCTGTTTGGATTACCACAGCGGCTTCAACGACTTGGCGTTCGGATCGGTGTGCTTGCCACACCGCAAAGCTTTGTCCATGGAGCATTAAAGCGACTGTTCAAGTGCCGCCACCAATACATCAATGGGCTGATAAACCGCATCGCAATAGTTGCCGTTGCACTACTTCCCAACCGGTTGCGACTCATCGTCAAGCATCGCCTCCTCGACCGTCTGTCGTCATCACCATCAACGGGAAATACTACCCTATAACCGGCTGGTATATTAAATTACTGAAGTATCTATTTTAGTCTTGCTTTTTTCAAATTAAATATAGAATTTAAAATCATGACACACAGGAAAAACAGAAGTGGCTGCGCGTAATGCACAGCTACTTTCAGTGTCGGGCACGCCCAAGGCAGCAGATGCCTTGCGTGTGTCGGTGGAGAGTTACTTCACCATCACCTTGACGGTGCTGCCGTCGGCCTTCTTCACTATGTTGACACCCTTCACAGGTGAGCCTATGCGAATGCCGTCGACCGTGTAGCGCGCTACCTCGACATCGTCACCGTCGACCGTCACGCCGCTTATGCCGGAGGAGCCATCATCACTACCGTCACCGTCGAAGTCAATCACGTAGGTAACAATGGATACTGTCAGGGTTACTTCGTCAGCGTCATACGCAAAGCCTATCATACGCTTGCCGTCGGAGGTGATGTCAGTCGGGGTGTTGATGCCCGTGACACCGCTTGCCGTCTCGTCAAACAGTACCATGTCCGTCATCTCCGGGTATCTTTCGGATATCTTCACAGGCTTCTCCTCGCCGGGGTACCAGATGTAGGCCTGACGGTATTCATTCATATCATTACCCAAGTAGCACAGTATCGTCCCGTCGTCAGAAACGGCGGAAGTACTCATTATCTTCATGTTATACGGATCCGCAAAACGCTCTTCGTCCAGCGGCTCAACGGTCAGCTCCCCGGTCTCGAGGTCGTAAAGCCCCGCCCTGAGGCATCCGTAGTCTTCATCCGTCACGGAAACGTTCATCGACACGTACCTGCCGTTGTGGCTGAGGTCGCTGCCATAGAGGGTGCCGTAAGGCCTGTCGGGGTCGGAGGAAGAGGAGTAGGAGACGTACCTTGCTAACGTGTCGTACTCGTAGGAACCGTCATCCTGCCTGTACCACACTACAAGGGGGTAGCGGCTCAAGCGGTCGCGGACATAACCAATCAGCACCGAGCCGTCGCCCGACACCCTGCTTACTGCACAACCCCATGTCTCTCCGATGCCAAGCTCGTCTTCAGTCGGGTATGGCAACGCCTCGATTACGCCGTTCCTCCAGATGCAGGGATATACATAATCCGAATCAAGACTCGGACTATAATAACCACCTATTATGCTCATGTCGTCACTTGCATATCTTGGTGCAGCGTCCTCGTATCCGTCGAGTTTGGGCAGTTCGACGGAAGTACCGTCAATGGAAACAACCAGCGGAACGCCGCCGTTTTTGCATACGCCCACGCCGTCATCGTTTACATATTGGATGTTCCGGTTTTCCGACGTGGACGTGTCTGAAAACACCGCGGCTTCGCCTGTTTCAGTGTCGTATATGGCCACTACGTTTTGGCCGTACCCTACATACATGGCGATGTATCTGCCGTTAGGGGAAACACACATTCCCATGGGAGTGGCGTAAGCGTTGCCGTCGGCGTCGGTTAGTTCGCTGATGACCTGCATCGTCTGCGCGGAAGCGGCGGCGCATGCGCACAGCGCCACTATAAGCGCAGCGGACTTGCGGAAAAATTTATGTAAAGGAGACTTTTCCATAAGTACAAAATTTTAAAAAGTTAGACATTAAGAAAATAAATACGTGTGCAAGCGGGGGCATGCCCTTCAGGCCTTGTGCTTGAACACCGCAAATATAATATAAATACTAAAATACCTTTCGGAAAGTTAAGAAAACGCTGGCAGAAGTATGTAGAGACATTTACTGAATATCCCAGGAATATACCGCATATATTGAAAGAAAAGGACGGTAAATCCACCACATATGTGCGATTTTACCGTCCTTGCGTAGCGGGATCGAGAATTGAACTCGAGACCTCCGGGTTATGAATCCGACGCTCTGACCAACTGAGCTATCCCGCCATCTACTTCGCTTTTGCGAGTGCAAAGTTATATCTAATTTACCAATCCAACAAAAAAACTTCAAGTTTTTTGCCGCATTTTTCTCAAAGCGTATTACAAAACACATCAAATACACACATAATCAACCACTTGCCAATTCGTTTTTTCTTATGCAAATTCAAGGAATCCTACAATCGGCAATGTACCACAAACGGCGCAAACAACCCCCCAGACAAAAAATCGCTACAAATTCCACCCATTTTTGTTGTGCTGTCGGAATTATTTCATAAATCTATACCTTGTACTATGCATTACCTGATATTGACAAGATGCACGTTCAAAAAGGATGATAAAAACGACAAACCACCTATATTTGCGCTATCATCAATTAAAGGCTGGCGTTGAAGACACTAACACAGATTCTAAAATTTTCAACTTTCAGCCACAAGTATGAATATAATAAGCTATTTTTTCAACATAATACACCCTATACTAAAGAGATATGAAAAGTGTATAACCTCGCCGCGCAGAGCCACGTGCAAGTATCCTTCGAATCACCCGAATTCACAGACGACGTGGACGCAACGAGGGAGTGCTGCGCATCTTCGAGGCAGTGCGTTAATACGGACTCGCCAAGACGTGGAGAACCAATAGGGCAACCAAAGCTAGGCGCGATCTGGGGTGGACATACAAAACGGAGCTTGAGGACGGCATCCGCCTCACCTACGAGAACTTCATTAACAACCAGCTACGCGCGGAACGTTAAGCCCAATATAATCCACACGTACGTTTCTATTGTGTGGCAAAATAAAATGCGAGGTTGCACCGAAACGACAGTGCAACCTCGCATTTTTTTCTTGATAGTTGATTAACGTATTACCTTGGCAACAACCGTTTCGCCATTGTAGCCGATAACTTTTACAACATATATGCCATGCGGCAGAAACGAAATGTCGGCTTGAGACTCACCCGAGAGAGCCATTACCTGCGCACCCGATATACTGTAAATCATTGCGCGGCTGTAATTGCCGTTGATGTATAGTGTTTCGCCAACGGCATATATGCTTAACACATCGATAGCCATATTCTCAACACCCGACCCTTCAACAATGTCAAAAGTGATTGTCAGTTGCTCGGAGTTGCCGGTAACGAACTTTTGCACTACACCGGCAGTGTGAGTGCCATTGGCAAGACCCGTAAACAAATATTCGGTTTCTTGAGTGTCGGCAACTTTATTATCATCCAAGTAAACTTCATAACCAATAACGTTAACAGGCATATAGCTGTTGCCAACTACCTGTTCATCGACACCGATGAACACGTCATCGATAAGCAGAATGAAATTGTCGTTGGATGAGCTGCGGAGTGTCACATATTTAGCTTCCTGCGGTATGGCATATTCATATTCCACATATTCGATATCCTCGACCCTGCGCCAATCCTCATCGAGCCATATAAAGCTATCGGACGAAGCATCGGTAGTGGAATATCCCACCATGAAGCGTTCGGTGCGGCTTTCGTCGAGATTACCATCATCATCGAAACGTTGTTCATATTCACGGGCATAAAAACGGAAAGTGAAGTCGCGGTAAGGGGCAAGTTCCGGTGAAATGAAATAGTCGTCACTCCATTGGAAAGTCACGTTGCCCTCCTCATCGGTAGTAGGTCTGGCTGCAAAGAAAGCAAGAGCGCGTTCGCCCGACCGTGCCGTGTTGGGTACATTCAGCGGTGGAGTGGTTGCCATTGAATTGAACGTGATGGCCGCCATACGCTCACCCATGTGTGGGAACGTGATTTGGACATAATCCTGATTATACCCGAATCCGTAAGGGATCAGGTAATCATTGTCGATATAAGACCAGCCGAACGAGCCGGCAGGGTTGACTTCAAAGTCAGTATATTCATCGCCATCGAAATTTTCCACAATGTTTGGCTGCATGTTCCACATCAATTGTGCCGAAGCACCATCAACCAGCACATCAAGACTAATTGGCATATCAAGGCTTTGAATCAATTCACGGGTTAATGTGAACGCCACATCATCACCGATAATCTCTATTCCATCTTCTTGCACCGGCTCAAACCCGTTTTGGCGAATGCTCAAGGTGTAAGTACCCTTTTCAACATCGATAAATTCAGCCTTACCGTCTACCACGGTTGCCACATAGCTGTAGCTGTCGTTTGATAGCTTCACGCTCGCTCCGTTAACGTGTTCAGGGTCGGAATTGGCAGTCACATTCACCGTGACATCAGCAATCAGGTTGTGGTCAATAACATTGGAGAATGTGGCATCGGTAGTTTCGCCGAGTGCCGTATATGTTGCCTTGACGGCATAGCGGTAGCTGCCACTATGCACGTTGCTGTCAGTTATCGACAATGCCTGTGTGCCGCTGACAACTGAAGTCCATTGCGACTCATCGTCTTGCGAAGCCGATGCATCCATGCGCCACACATCGTAGGTGATTGCCGGCATTGTACTCCCTTCGACTTCAAGATTTTCGCAATATGCACGTATCATGAAGTGACGCGAGCGATTGCTCAAGCGATCGTCGAAATAGCTGTAAGCAAGTGATGCACCTATACCCAAGTTGTTATACACTTGTGTCATCGGGTAGTCGATAACATCATCATCGTTACCACTGTCGAGGGCAAGACGCGCGTTTTCACCACCAAAGAGAACCATGAAGCCACCTTCCTCGACCTTGATTGGAGCGGGCAATTGATAAACGTTCCATTCGCCATGTGTGGTGGGGACTACAGCCTGATGCAGCACATTTGCTGTCGGAGAGCCATCGGCATCGAGGGCTACAACCGACAAGGTGAGGCTGTTGGCACTGCCATCGGAATACTCTGCCGACTGCCAGCGTACTTCGTATATTGTACCGGTTTGACGGAATATGGTACCCATTATGTGATCATCATCGCCATATTCTCCAAAACCAAAATCGCTATCGGCGTTGCCGTTGTCATAAGCAATCTCATGCAACGACTTTGGCGCAATCCATTCAACGATGATATTGCGAGCGGCATCATCACCGGCAGTCACGCTATATGTGGGCTGCACATCGATGTCGATATAGAAGTCAATCACTTCGTCACTACCGAGCGTTATACTTTGGCTCTGCGATATATAATTGTTTTTAATGACGGTTATTGTGTAATCACCTTCATACATTTCGGCATTGTATGTGCCGTTGATGTCACTCACGGTAGAAGCATTGCTATCCCCCTCAAAATTGACCACTGCACCCATTATGGGAGAACTGTCCTTGTCGATTATTTTCCCCGAAACTGCATATTTATTCAACTGTGTCAATGTGAAGTTGATAGTCCTGTAGTCACCGGCATTGAGCACCACATGTTCCCGACCTATCGAAGCACTTTCGATGTATTTCACGGTAATGTCATATTCACCGGCAGGTATGTCGGTGATAGCATAGTTGCCTTGGTCATCTGTCAGCGTGGAGAGGTCGCCAATTGTCACAGTTGCGCCTTCAGCCATAATATCAGATCCATCCACGCGGTAAATGACTTGCCCCTGCACAGTCGCAGTGCTTGCCATTGCAGTCCATGTGAAATCGTTGATGTGAAGTCCCTCAACATATCCACTCGGCTCTCCTGCAGCAGTATAATGGAGATAGATGCAATAATTGCCATCTGCATCAATAGTGGGCAGGGAAAGCGACTTTGTTGTCCCATAATAACCTTGTCTTCCTGATATCTCAAATGTATCTACAACTGTTGCGTCTTCGGGGGCAGTTCCCTCGGTAGCAACACGCACCTCCAAATATTCGGTACTGTAGTAAGTACAGTAAAATTTAGCAGAAATCTCCGTGGCAGTGCCATCGTTGATTTGTACCGCCGGAGAAATCAACCAATCGTCCTTTGAATCCGCAGGGGTATTTTGAGGACGTGAAATTTCGGCACCATTCCTACTCCCCCAAAATGAGCCTGTTTGCCATGTAGCACCATCATTGTCGGCATCTACCACAGTCCACACATCTGTAAGATCCGTAGCATCGTCAAACGTTGTGGACAATAATGTTGTCGTTTGTGCATTTATTACCACAATTGTTAGATAAAATGCAATTAGAAATAGAAGTTTTCGTGTCATTTTGTGAAATATACAGGTTAGTTAGTAACTATTGGCAAATATATGTATTTATTTATATAAAACACAATACAAATCTAAAATTTTTCAACAGACAGTCAATTTTTCGATAAAAAATGACAATAAACATCATAAAACAAATAGAATTTTCCTTAGAATACCCCTTGTAAATTATTAATCATTATAAGTCAATACCACACACATACGTTACCGGCATTACCTGAAATCTTCACAAAGCAATACATTACCACACAATAAAAAGGGACGGAACAAAACCATCACGGTGTCCCATCCCCTCACTTTATAATTATGAAACAGCTATTTAGTTCATTTCTTTTCAGCCACGGTTAAGTCATCGCCTGTCTCAGCCTTAGTGGAATCTTCTTCCTTGACCACTTCTTTAAACGAAGTGAAACCTGCATCGACAAGCAAATTATACCATATTATGACTTTCTTCATATCGGTGTCATACACACGGTCGGTGTCATAGTTTGGCAATACATCGGCAAAGAATTTATGCAATTCCGACACATTTTTGGTCAACGTTGCCTTATCGAGCGTTTTACCCTCGTTCTGCTTGTAAATGGTTTCAAACACATCGGCAAGCGGCACTTCCTCGTCGGTGGTGTAAATGGCGATGTCGCCAAGTGAAATTATCTTGTTGTAAGAATAGACCGGCATACGTTTCTTATCGGTCAACCCTTCCACGATAATAATATTCTTTCCGTATGAAATCAACTTATATAACCCCGGCTTTCCCGAGATAGACAGTATTTTTTTTAACATGACAGTGGTTAATGCTTATTTTGTTTCAAAAAAAGTTGTACAAAAGTAATATTCATTTTTCTATTCTGCAAAAATGCCATCAAGCCATTTCCGACTATCGGGAAACGCCCATAACTGACAGCAGCCGTTCCACCTGTGGCAACACAGCCGTCTTGCCATCGTTGACAATCATTTCGGCGGCTCGGAAGCACACTTCAGTCCCCTGAGAATTAATGCGAGCCACCACAGCATCACGTGACAGCCCGTTGCGTTTCATCACCCGTTCGATGCGCACCTCGATTGGCGCGTACACGTTCCATTCACAATCTATCATGTCACCAAGATTGCTCTCGTGCAATATTGCGGTTTCGACAAATGTACAACTACATGCCTGATGTGAATCGAGCCATTGCACCAAATCTTGTCTCACAGCCGGATGCACTATGGCGTTGAGCCGTTTTAACGCCCCGGCATCGCCAAACACCATATCACCTATATGCTTACGGTCGATAATTCCCGTAGGAGAAACTGCCCCACTGCCAAACTCATCCACTAAACGCGCCTTTATCTCCGCTGAATCATCCATTACCCGTTTTGCATGACTGTCGCAATCGTAAACAGGATAACCCATAGTGAGCAAGGTTCTCGACACGATGCTCTTGCCGCTGCCTATGCCACCGGTCAATGCTATCACTTTCATCTCAAATGCTTCTCGACAATATATTCTACACTGTCGGTCACCAGCGATATGCTCCTGCACTCTGCCGGCACCTCTATAATCTTCACTGCCACCTTACTGCCCGCCACATCATCGGCATAAAGTATGTCGTTATAATTGACCACGGCCTTTATATTCTGCACATTGTGATACATGCTTTGCGGCACAAGGAACGAAGCCTCGACGGAAGAAGGGAATGTAACGACATTCACCCCTGCAGGCTCATTCACCACATTGATGCTCACACTCTGCTTCTTATTTATCAAAAGCTCGACAGGTACAGTGACAGTGACCTTGCTTGGAACGGTTTTCACACCCGCCATTGGCAGGATATCAACACAACGCACCAATGTATCGGTCAAGCCGATCTCGGAAATACGTTGCGTGGATACCGAAGTTATGCCACCCAGCGTGTTCTGGTCGGAATACACCGTTACCGTATCGTCGCTCAACACAGTAGCACCATTCATCACATAACGGAAATCGGCCGACACTGCCAAATCGAGATTCACCGGCACTCTCTTACCCGGCAGATTGGTGTACCTCACGCTTAACGAATCGGGCGACACTGCCACTACAGTCGTCGTGTTGCTGAACAACCTCCTGACGCGGGCAAGCATTTCAATTGACGAGATTTTAAAAACGCCGCTTCCGTCAAAATACTCAAGGAAATCGACCATCATGGTCGGCTCATGACCAAAATCATAACGCAGCAACGATGATCCTTTATCGCGCACACTCACTTTCACCGACTGCGGCAATCCTGAGATTATAGTCGTGCTATCGGGGACAGAGGTCAACTGCAACGGCAAAGTAAGGTCTTTCTGCGTTTCGTTATTCAATGTCAGAAAGAGCCAGAACAGAAAAGAAATGACAAGACACGTCAAATACAATAACAGCGAGCCGGCTCGCTTGGAATGTCTCCACGCAATCCATCTTTTCCTTGAGTTTTCAATAAATGATTTTAAAGCCATTATATGAGAGAGAGATGATATGATAAAAACAAAGAAAAGCCATCCCGCCAATAAACCGGTCGAATGGCTTTAAACTCTATATCAAGTGACACGCAAAAAAGATATTGTGGCGTGTGCGCTTACCACCGTTATTTTTTATCGGTATTGGCAGCATCGGTCTGTGCATCTTCGGCCGATGGATACACAGAGTTCTTATCGATGCGTATTGTCACATTATTGCTTATTTCAAGCATGAAAGTCGAGTTTTCGACATTTTTTATCTTTCCGTGTATGCCACCGGCAGTAATAACCTTGTCGCCTACCGAAAGACCTTCACGGAATTTCTTGATTTGCTTTTGCTTTTTCGACTGTGGGCGTATCATGAAGATGTAGAAAATAACAATCAATACTATAATCATGATGAAACTTTCATAACCTGCGCCGGCGGATCCTCCACCTTGCGCGCCTTCAGCCTGCAATAAAATCCAGTTTAATATCATTGTATTTAATTTTTGTTCGGTTAATATCTTTTGTCCGCAAAGATAATGCAAGTTGAGTGCAGAACAAAATAAACTTGTTTAATTTTTCATGCATCAGCACTGCCTGCCTTATCACATACACAGAATAACGGTCGATGCTTATTCCTTTACAATTATATTCTCTGTTTTCAAATAATTAATGACCGAATTTAATATCCCGTTGATAAATTGCCCGCTCTTAGGCGTACTATAATATTTTGCTATTTCTATATATTCATTCAAAGTTACCCGGGTGGGTATCGCAGGATAGTTAAGCAACTCGGTAATTGCCACGTCCATCACCACCCTGTCCATAAACGCCACACGCTCGGCATCCCAATTCTCGGTCAGAATAAATTTATTGATCAGTTCATCGCAATGTTGATGTCCCTGTACCGTCTTTGTAAACAATTCTTCTCCATATCGGCTATCCTCATCATCTTTATACATTGGCATGAAAGCCTTGTCACCCTCCAACTCGAAACGCTTTATCGTCTTGATGACAAAAGCTCCCACCGTTTCGAGATCGTCGTTCCAATAAACCGATTTCGATTCGAGCATATCGACAAAATCATCATCGACAAAAATCACCTTTTTCAGCAACTCGCGCCACAACTCACAATCATCCTTCAGATTGTTGCCGGGAGTGTTCATATAATCGGTATATATATCTGACTTTAATATTTTGTCAAGGAGCAGTTTCAAGAAAATATCATCATCGCGCCATGTGAGCTTGTTTTCCTTTTGATATTCAACAAACGTAGCACTGTCGCGCAAATTCTTGATGAACATATTATCAACGAATTTCGTATTTGGATTCAAGTCCTCTTTTGTCGGCAGATACTTGTTCCGAGCCGTGTCTAAACGGAGATCCTGCAAATCGGTCAAGTCAATCATCAACGCAAAGATGCTATTATAAAGCTGATAGGCCATTTCAAGGCTTTTTTTCAATTCTTTTTTAGCGTCAACGAACGATTTTTCTTCTTCTGTCAAAAAATAGGAATAAAGCATCTGCACAACTTTAATCCTGATAAGTATGCGATTTATCATTTCAAATTTCCTTAAACCGGCTGCAAAGTTACAGTAAAAAATCCAGTTGTAAAAATATCACTTCTGACCGCCGTCACGCAAATTACGCTGCCGTACCACCTCATAAAGCATTATACCCGCAGCAACCGACACATTGAGCGAATTGATATGGCCGTATTGTGGAATTGCAACCAACTCATCGCACAAGCGCAATATCTCATCGGAAATACCTTTTTCTTCCGAACCGAGGACTATTGCCACCGGAGAGGTGTAATCAAATTCATTATAACGCAACGATGATTTTTCAGATGCTCCATATATCTTGTAACCACTGTCTTTCAAGAATTTCACAGCCCATGTGAGATTGTGTTCGCGACACACGGGCAGATAATGCAACGCTCCTGCTGAAGTCTTGACAGCATCGGCACCGACACTCACGCTGTTGCGTTCGGGGATGATGATGGCATCAACACCGGCACAATCACACGTACGCGCTATCGCACCAAAGTTGCGTACATCGGTAAGGCCATCAAGCACAACGACAAACGGCAGTTTGCCATTCTCGTAAAGTTGTGGTACCAAATGTTCAAGTTTATAATAAGTGACAGCCGACAAGAAAGCCAACACCCCTTGATGATTTTTCCGCGTTATGCGGTTGATCTTCTCTATCGGCACTTTCTGTACCATCACCCTATTCTCACGGGCAGTCTTCATCAATTTGTCGGCAAGTTCGCTCGAAAGGTCTTTCTTGACCAGTATCTTGTCTATCTCCTTGCCCGCCTCGATAGCCTCAATTACAGCACGTATTCCAAATATATATTTGTTTTCTTCCATTTTCTTATTTTATATTTAAAAGTATTTTTGCGTTACTTATTGCAGCATCACTCACCTTGTCTCCGCTGAGCATTGCCGCTATTTCCATCACACGCTCTTCATCATTTAGAATTTTCACAGATGTGTGGGTCGAATCTTCGGTGTCATGCTTGTACACCTTGAAATGATTATCGCCCTTGGCTGCCACTTGGGGCAGGTGCGTTATGGTAATGACCTGAATGTTGCGGCTTATGTCCTTCATCATGTCGCCCATGCGATTGGCGATATCACCCGACACTCCCGTGTCAACCTCATCGAATATAATGGTCGGCAACCTCATGCTCTTGGCTATTATCGATTTTATGCACAGCATGAGCCGCGAAATTTCACCACCCGAGGCAGTGGTCTCGACAGGCATGAGCGGTTGTTGTCGGTTGAATGAAAAGAGGAATTTAACGGCATCTGTGCCAGTTGCAGAAAAAGGTATTTGTTCAAACTCGATTTTAAACTGCAAGTTTTTCATGCCAAGAGGCACAGCCAATTCTTTCAATTTTTTCTCGAAGGCCACAGATGTTTCGTGCCTTATCAGCGACAACTTCGCAGCAATCTCGGCTAATACCCTCTCTTGCATAGCCAATTCAGTTTCGAGCCTCTCTATCTCCTCGTCAAAACTGTCTATTTCGTTCAATTGCGCTTCATAGTCGTTCTGCAAGGCAATCAATTCACCTACCGACTGAACCTTGTGCTTGTTTTCGAGCGAGTAGATATTGCTCAATCGTTCTCTTACCCGTTCGAGTTCATTGGGGTCATCGACAACATTGTTCTGAAGGTTGGAGATGGTGCGAGCCATGTCTTTCACATCGATTATCACCGCATCAAAACGTTCGCCCATATCACCAATTTCATCGTATATCCGGCTCAAATGAGACAAGTTACCAAGCACCGTTGACAAACCTCCCAATATGGAGAATCCCCCGTCGCCATCGCCATCGAGCAGTTGCTCGCACTGCCACAAGTAGCTTTTTATTTCATTCACATTACTCAAACGTCGCTCTGTAGCTTCAAGCTCCACATCTTCATTTTCCCGAAGATTCAGGTCCTTGATTTGCGACAATTGAAAACGCAGATAATCTTCTTCCGACTTGCGCCGCACATTAGTCGCACGCAATTCTTTAATTTCAGATTCTATCCTACGGTATTTCCCGTATTCTTGCTCATATAGTGTCAATAAGTCCTTGTCGGAATGCAGGCTGTCGATGATGCTTAACTGGTAACCATGACTCGACAACAACATATTGCTGTGCTGCGAATGTATGTCAATCAATTGCACCGACAAGGCTCTCATCATCATCAACGTTACCGGCGTGTCGTTTATAAAAGCCCGAGTGCGACCGTTTGGCGATATTTCGCGCCGCATTATACACTCGCCATCATCGAAAAATTCTATGTCATTATCGGTAAAAAATTGTTTGAGCCCATATTCATTTATGTCAAAAACGACCTCAATCACCGACTTTTTATCAACAGTCCGAATAGCTCTCGTTTCAACTTTATCACCCAAAATAAGCGACAATGCACCCATCATTATTGACTTTCCTGCACCCGTTTCTCCGGTAATTATTGTCAGTCCTTGGCCAAACGTGATGTCGAGATTATCAATAAGGGCATAATTCAATATTTTCAACTGCTTAAGCATCGTCGGCAAATTTCTTACTTTTTTGAAACCTCTTTTATCTTATTGAGCCGTGTACCATCGGTCGGATACAGAGGATAAAGCAATTCATATACTTTATTCTTCTCGGTAGTTCCTGCCTTTGAATATATGTTCACAAGTTCATCAAGTTTTGCATCTCTGAACATTGACAGGCACACACTCATAGGAGCCACATCATACACTTTTTTTAATTCTTCGATGCATGATGTCACAGTTGCCCGTCCCTTGTCCACACTTACAGCCATTTGGTCAAGTCCAAGGCGGTGATAATTATAAAGTATGCTGCGTATTCCACGAGTGGCATTATTGGTATATGCGCTCAACACCGCACTGCGGTTTTTATTATTCTCAAAAGCTTTCCACCCCGACTCGCCCGAACTCTGTGCCAGTCTTACTACATTGGCAGCCATTTCGTAATACGGAGTCCCGCCTTCGAGCGAGAATGTATCGAAGTCCATCGCGATTATCATAAAACAATAGAAATTAATAATCGCAGTCAGATTACTTTCCATCGATAATTCAGAATATACCAACGGCTCATTCTCAACATACGTAAACTCAATATCTGTATCTTTGAAGTTCAGAATAGTGGTCGTGTAGGAACTATTGTAAACCGGTCGCATAGACTGCACCTGAAGGTCACCGCTGAATGTGTCATCGCTATAACTTTTTATAGTAAAATACATACGGCATTCAATCTTTTCATTGACCGCAAACTGCGCATTAGTCCATTTATTGGTATTGACATACTCGGATATTGCCTGCTTGAGCGTTTCAAACACTTCTTTCGACGAACTTTCTATCTGGTCGGCGTTTACCTCTACCGTGCAATTCAGCTCTTGGGCATTAACGGCAACAGAAGCCGAAAGAAATGCTGCCAAAATAATGCGAAATATCCATAACCTTAACATAATAGGCATCATCAAAATTTACCTGCTAAAACATCTATAATATCACGAGCCACAAGTTTCTTATCCTTCATGTCGTATTTACGTACCGTACCGTCTGCATCGATAATAGTCACTTTGTTGGTGTCGGTCTTGAATCCTGCTCCCGGTTCATTCAATGAATTCAGCACGATAAAATCAAGGTGCTTTCGCTGCAATTTTTCCAAAGCATTTGCCATTTCGTTATCGGTTTCAAGGGCAAATCCCACAAGTCGCTGTCCATCACGCTTCATCGCACCAAGAGTGGCTGCAATATCGGGATTCTTCTTCAACTTTATAACAGGCAGTTCATCGTGTTCTCGTTTAATCTTATGTTCCGACCGGTTTTCAACCGTATAATCGGCCACCGCCGCACACATGATGGCGGCATCGCATCCGGGAAACACGCTCACCGATGCATCGAGCATCTCACGAGCCGACTCTACGTCTATAACCTTAACGTTAGGATGCTTGGCATGCAAAGCCACAGGACCGCTTATAAGCATAACTTCAGCTCCACGACGCGCACATTCTTCTGCAATGGCATATCCCATTTTACCCGAAGAATAATTGCCGATAAACCTCACAGGATCAATTCGTTCATACGTAGGACCAGCTGTCACCATTACATGCCGTCCGGCAAGGTCTTGCAAACCGGCAAAATAAGTTTCGACATATTTCAGTATATTTTCCGGCTCTTCCATGCGTCCTTTACCAACCAAGTGGCTTGCAAGTTCTCCCGATGTCGGCTCTATCACGTAATTGCCATATTCTTGCAGCAACCGCAAATTACGCAGTGTCGTTGGATGCGCAAACATATCAAGATCCATCGCCGGAGCGACAAACACCGGCGCCTTGGCCGACAAGTAGGTAGTTACAAGCATATTGTCGGCTATGCCGTTGGCCATTTTACCTATTGTTGAAGCTGTAGCCGGAGCAATGACCATAGCATCAGCCCATAAGCCAAGATCAACATGGCTGTTCCAACTCCCCGTATTGGCCGTGAAAAATTCGCTAATCACAGGCTTCCCGCTCAAAGCCGACAACGTAACCGGTGTAATGAATTCTTTCCCTGCCGGAGTCACGACAACTTGCACTTCGGCTCCTGCTTTGACGAAAAGCCTAAGCAAATACGCCGACTTATATGCGGCAATACCGCCACAAATGCCCAATATGATATGTTTTCCGCTTAAAATGCCACTCATGTTTTGGATCGCAATTTTATAGCTGTGACCACATTTTTTGTATTTTGCGGAAAATCACCCTGCATGATCCACCCGTAGTACCCAATATCATCCTTAAACACTTCCTCGACAGGCCTACCTTTGTATTTACCGAAATTGAACACCTCCACATCATTGTCGTTGTAAACTATACGGCCTGCATAGTCAACATTGCGCGTCTGAGAAGAAAATTTCGATAAGGAATCGACATCATTTTCAAGTGTAGGATACATATCAAGTTGCGCTTTCAGCACCTCGTATGTGGCTCGAGTATCGGCGCAAGCCGAATGTGCATCATCCAAACTCTTGTGACAATAGAATTGATAAGCAGCCGCTAGAGTCCGTTGTTCCATTTTATGGAAAATAGTTTGCACGTCGATAAATTTTCTTTTGGAAAAATTTATGCTTACTCCCGCATTCAGGAACTCTTCAACAAGAATAGGAACATCAAAGCGATTACTGTTAAATCCGGCTATGTCACATCCTTCAAACACCCTTTCAAGCGTCTTTGCCACCTGTTTGAATGTCGGACAATCCTTTACATCCTCATCGGTTATGTGATGCACCTCAGTCGATGCAGCCGGAATAGGGAAACCCGGATTTATCCTCATCGTCTTGCATTCTTCCGTTCCATCAGGGAATACCTTTATGTAAGATATTTCAACGATTTTGTCTTTAGTAACATTAAGCCCCGTGGTTTCGACATCGAAGAATATCAAAGGATTCTTTAAATTGAGTTCCATGGCACATCTACAACATCATAGGCATAAGCAACATCAGCAAGTCCTCACCCTCAGGTTGAGAATCGGGTAAGAATATCCCCGCACGCGTCGGGTCGAGAAGCTTTATTACTACAATATCGCTGTTTATGTTTGACAAAATTTCTATGAGTTTCTCATCATTAAAACCTATCGACATTTCTTCGCCTTGATAATCACACAATACAGTTTCTTCGGCTTTTTTCATGAAATCGAGGTTCTCAGCCGTCAATTTCAATTGATTCTCGCCTATGTCGAACTTAACCATACCACCAGCACTTGAAAATACCGATACACGCTTAACGGCATTAAGTAATGATATACGGTCAACCGAAATCACAAATGGATTGTTTTGCGGTATGACAGAATTATAATTAGGATATTTACCGTTGATGAAGCGACAAGTGAGCATGAAATTTTCCACTTCGAATGTCGCACTCTTGGTGTCGAAAGTTATCTTTACATCACCATCACTTTTCCCTATTATGTTGTTTAATATGGATGCAGGCTTGGATGGCAATATAAACGATGAAGTGATACCCGGCTTCAGACGGGTGTTTTCATAACGCACGAGTTTATGGGTATCAGATGCCACAAACGTAATGTTGTCATCTTTTATATCCCAATATATACCCATCATGATGCGGCGCATTTCTTCGGCACCCACTGCAAACAGGGTATAATCGATACTTTGACGTAGTTCTTTTACCGGCATCACTATCGACTCGACAGTCTCGCCCATAGGCTCTTTTTGCGGGAATTCATTGCCATCTATACCCGAAAAATCAAAATGTCCGTTTTGATATACAAGTTCTATGGCAAAATTATTGTCAATAGAGAAATCGAGAGGCTGGTCGGGTATTTCTTTTAACAAATCGAGCAAACTCTTCACATTTACAGCAAATTTACCCTCACCCTCGGCAAAATTCACTTCTACCGTCGTCGTGAGAATGGTTTCTTGGTCGCTACCAGTTATCACCAACTTATCTCCTTCAAGACAAAACAAGAAATTATCAAGTATCGAAATCGTATTTTTCGTATTAACCACTTTGCTCACTGCCGACAAGTGTGACAGTAACAATTTACTTGAAATGCTGAATTTCATATATCTAAAGTTTTTGTTATTTCTAAGAAATGTCCCACAAAAGTGCAATCACACTTTGTTACTTTTACAATCTACAAATATAAGAGTTTTTTCCCGATTACGGCAATCGGCACAAAACAAATTCATATAAATTCACGCAGGCACTGCCATTCAATTTTTTCTCCTATATCGGCATTGTTAAAATTGCCTTTGTGATAGGAATTATTATCGCCAGCACGAAAAGTATTCCGATTACGAATGATATTATCGACAAGACTTTCAATGCCTTTGTGGTTTTATATCTGTAAATATACAGATACAACATGACGGCTGAAAACATGAACGACAATATCGCCATCGGCTCAAATATTACAAACAAGACAACGTTGACACAACCGTATGACAAGCCTGTTATGTGGGATAGATGTTCCATGATATAGATACATACGTTACATATATCATCCCAGGCATTTATTGGTTCAATCATATTACTTTCTTCTTTTACTTGTTATGTAAATTTTCATTATCTGGAGCTTTATCGGGTGTTCCGAAGTCGCTCATCATTCCTCGAATCCAGCCGTATTTGGAATCTTTTCGGGGATGTATGTTGGAGAAGTCATAAGTATCTGTTGTTACTATATCATCATCGGTAGCATTTATCCAATAACTTCCCAATGATGTTTCTAATTGATAGAGATGTTTTGCAACTCTATCTGTCAAACCTCTATCTACGTTCACACCTCCGTAATTGTTAACATAATCCTTTCCATGCACAAGCACTCTTACTGTATCTCCGTTTGCAGTTCTTTCCCTCCAATCGGGTACTTTTTTATCAAGAGTGGCAACGTTTACGGAATCTAACGTGTTCAAAAAAGCATTTGAAAAATCGGATTCTGTCTTAACAGGAGAAGTAGGTTCAATTTCGAGCTTTTTTGAATAGGAACAACAGCATTTCTTCTGACTAAATCTTCTGCTGCAAGAAGAGCTGGTTGAGCATATCTTCGGGCAAGTATGTTATTCTTCCGGCTGAACGACCTTTAGCCTGTCGCCCGAAGAGCGCACTACCGAGCGATAATAATCGGGAGTATAGCCGGGAAACGAAGGCTGTTCCGGCATTCCATCGCTATTACGGAGGAATTTGCCGTCTTTTTCTTTTTTGATATTGCCATCAAGGTATTTTACAAACAAATATTCACCCAATTGCTTGTAGCGCAAGGTCGCATATTCGGCTGCTTGTATGGAATAGTTGTTGAGCATTTCGATGGCTTGCAAGGGCGATTCTTCATACATTTCGAGTGCTTTTTTCTCAAGTTCCGGTTGAGTTGTTTCATATCCGTTTTCGAGCATGTCACGCACTGCAAATATGTCGCCTATCATAAGTGAATATCGGTTATAGGCTTGATTTGCTACCCAGTTGTTGACCCAAAACGACGATTCCCAGCTCAAAGTGTACAAGTCGGCTGTTGCGACATCATAACTGTGTGGCACCGAGGTCATCGAACAGTACATGGGTACGAATACGGCAGTATTTGCATCATCTACCCCAAACCAGTGGACACCGCCAATCGCATCGGGCAGCCACGAACGCATTTGTGACACAAAGACGAAACCGGTCTGTTGCGTGGCCGTAGCGCGCTCTTGCGAATATTCCACCCCATCGACGGTGAAGTCCATCGGACGGTAACGATATGGAACACCCCACCATTCGGTGGCACCGGCATCAACTGTCATATCGAACGGTGTGCCTTCAAAGTGGTCACGCATCATGGCTTGCATGTCGCGAACCGATAACTTTCGTTCTGGTTTGATATACAGAGGCATGATTTCTGCCCCTTTTTTACCATTTATGTATGGCAAATAGCGATCCATCCCCGAGGTCCAATGATTAAAAAAAGCCCATACACGGGCATCGCACCCGCGCAATGCACTAAAATCAATGACAGCATAAGCGAGAGCAAAATCAAACTCTTCATCCTTACCCGAGAAATATCCTTTCTTACGGGCAAATGAAATCACATCATCAGAGTAGATGCAATTTTCATTATCGTTTAGCGGGAAATGGCGTATGCGCGGATTGTTGGCATGTCCGGCAATACAGTCGTCGGGAATACGCACTGCCACCCACACAGCACCCTTTTCATCTACCCCCTTGCCTACAAGATCCATAATCCATACTTCGTTAGGGTCGGCGATTGAAAACGATTCCCCAGAGCTATAGTAGCCATATTCTTGAACAAGTTGTGTCATGGTACTTATTGCCTCGCGGGCGGTCTTGCAACGTTGCAAAGCGATATACATAAGGCTGCCATAGTCAATTATGCCGGTTGTATCGACAAGTTCGGGCCGACCGCCCCAAGTCGATTCGGCAATGGTGAGTTGATGCTCGTTCATGTTGCCTATCACCGAATATGTGTGGCTTGCTTCGGGTATATAGCCAAGGTGCTTGTTAGTATCCCATTCACGCACTTCTCGCATGGCTCCCTCCGGATGGTCGGCAGCAGGCAGATGCTGCAAGTAGCCGTAAAGCGTGTGGCTGTCGGCAGCATAGGTTACTAAAGTTGAGCCATCAACGGTAGCATTTTTCCCTGCTACAAAATTGGTACAGGCTTCACTGTTGAAGCCAATGGCAATAGCCGTAGCCATTGCAAGAGAGCATTTTATAAAGCTATTGTTCATATAATTTTATGTATTTTGTTTCTACTGCAAGCGATATTACAGCCTTTTGCAACAAATATGTTGAAATCACTGTCAAGCTCTTGTCTGGCGCACACGAGGCATGAGCATTGCGCATGAACAAATCATCCTGCATGGTGACAGCTTCGATAGCGTAGTTGTCGGTAAGGCTTGCACCTCCTTTGCCATCGAACAGCTTGTACAGAGCCTCCTTTGCCGTCCATGCAAGCAAGTTTGCATTTACATCATCGGCAGATATTGTGGCAAACTCGAAGTTGCTGAGGAAGCGATCCCTCACACGAAGCACGCGACTGTTCCATTGTTCTATGTCAATACCGATACTATGGTCGTAGTTGACTGCAATTCCAACCCATTCGTTGCTATGACTGACGCTTATGTGGCATTGAGTGCCAATGGTTGGTGCACCGGTCGGTGAATGTTGCAGTACAACCTTCGAGCCAAAGATATGACGCAAAAGTAGCAGTTCGACCAGTTTTTCCTTAAGCCGTTTTTCGCAACAGCCGGCATCACAAGGCAACGGCAAGCAAAGTTTGCGGCAATGCTCGATTAGTGTTGCCGTATTCTCGATAAGCTGCCACAGGTAAATGTGGGTGTCATCGGAAAAATGTATGCTGTCGTGTAATGGCATTATTCCGCGCAAACTTAATCAAAATCTGCGAGATTTGTTAAGGGAAATGCACATATTTGTGCATTATGAATTAAAATTGCATACTACTTTTAAAGATCCGGCAATAAGTACACACATACAAATTCTCTTTGATTTCTCAAAATAAATCACTATATTTATGCCATGAAAAATTTGGCACAAAAATTGTGCATTTATTAACACAAAAACTAGAATTATGAGCAAAGTAAAATTAACTTATGACAAAGATACTGGATAGTGGCTACGTAACGGAGAGCCTATCGACATAAGCAACTACGTCTACTACGACAGTGCACGAGGTGGCAAATACCGACTCAATGCCGATGGCACGGTGTCACCAGTTGAACAGCCCAATCCAGTTAGCGAACGGATACAGTAGATGCTCCAACAGCCGCAACACGCTGCAATGTACAATCGAGCAAATACTGTTATAGACGAAGGAGATACTCGTACATACTTTGACAGAATAGGGGACATAGTAGCCGAAACATGGCGGCCTGTTGCCGAAGCAACTTAGAACAAGCAAGACAACATATTGCCAATCCGTTTGTTTAATGCAGCAGTCGGAACAGCGTTCAGTCCGCTTGGAGCAGCCATTAGTTATCTGCCCGAAGGAGTACAGAACACCCTTGCATACACTGATCCTGCATTGTTGCCAAATCTGTTCAATTCGGAGTTATATACCAATCCAGATTGGCATTATTTGGAAAACAGAACAGCAGAGCCAGCAGGCGAAATCTTGACCTTTATAACCAATGCTTCCGTACCTAAAGGGACAAAAGCCGCTGGAAAAGCTACAGGAAAAGCTGTCCAGAGTGGTGTCAAAGCCACAAAAGAAGCTGTAGACAGATATGCCGAAGGTGTTGCACGTAGAGCTGATGAGATTAAAGTAGGTGAACGAGCCAAAGAAGCTTATAAGGAATCAGCTAAAAATGTAGAAACATCCGAGATTTTTGATGGAACTTATCATCGAGATTAGCAACCATTGGCTAATGGTGAGATAGCTCCTGCTGCAGATTATCGTGTTGTAAGCGATATTTTTGATAAATAGGCAACTTGGGGTGCTGGACCATTGTTTCGAATAGATTATCCTGGAACTACTACGCTCGAAACTCACTATAATCCTATATTTATTTCTCTTGGAATGGGAAGATATGGAGTAGTTAAACCTACACCTCGCAGAATAAATCTTCCTGGATTACGGTCACTTAAACGTGACGTATAGCCAGGTACATTTACGAGTTCCGATGGATACGCATTCTCAATGCCGCAATTTCTTGCAGAACAGACACCTCAGTTTAAACGAGTTTATAAGTGGCTTGGTGACGTTAACAGTACTAATCCGTTTGTACAATGGCTCTATAAGAATTATGCAAAAGTAGACACTGATGCTAAAACTGGCGTAAAAACTACTAGCGGCACTAAAAATGCTGAAGCAAGAGCAGCAGAATTAGGCAGAAAAAAGCCGTATGATTAGGTATCAGAGACGATGGATGATGTTTATGCATCATACCCTACGCAAACACCTGGCGAAAGCTTCTCTACCGATATTCTTATGATGGGCAAAGAGCAAATTGATAAAGGCATAGCAACAGCATATCCGTCTGTTAATAAATACATAGAAGGATTTAACGCTTACGGCAATAAATTTGATGATATAGCAAATTTATTCGGTGATGTAAAAATGGTTAATGGAGAACAGTTTGTCCTGTTTAAAGATATGACACCAGAGAATGTAGCTAAGTTCAACAAGATGTTCCCAGAAACACCGATATATGAAGCCGTGCCAGGTGATGCTGGTTCAAGAAGAATGGATTTACCAATTTATTTAAAACGTTAATTATTATGATGCCGTTGTACCAGATGATATATATACTTGAAGACCTTAAGAATTGCCATCGTTTTTATAATAAAAACAAAGAATTAATAGGATATATAGGAGGAAGAAAGAATACATTTGCCAATCCTAGTGAAAAGTATGAAAATAATCTCGACATTATACGTTTACTTAGAACAACGCGTGATTATATAAAGAGTTTCAATCGCGATATTTGTAGAGATCGTAAATTAAAAGAAATCAGTAAGAGCGTAGAAGATGTTATTGCACAACGTAAAAAGTATGAACGTTTTAATCAACGTATGAACCGCATACCGAAGTTTCTTCGAAAGCGGATAATATCGTTTCTTGATTGGTATTATTACCCAATCAAATGGAGACCAAAAGTCATATACACCGACACCAACGGAGTTCGTCACAACTTAACCGAAATGCAGTAAACAATATGAATGCGCTAACTTTTCAAGCATTTAACAAACGTAAGCTCGGAGCAATCCGAGCTTTTCTCATTTACTATGACTGTCCATTTTGATTTCTCAAAACAAATTTGTATATTTGTGAATTAACACAAAACTAAAATTATGAGCGGTAAAACTAAACACACAGAACAATCTGACAATACACGTGTCAACTCGCCATAGCGAGTAGAAGTGAAAAAAGATACATCACCACGCTTTATCATTTTTACTGGGCCAAATGGACCATACGTAATTAGAGAAGATAAAGATGGACAACAAGACCACGTAGAAATCTATGAACGAGATGGACGTTATTTTGATTATGATGACAACGAGTTGTTAGCAGGTAATACTACTGAAGCACCACTAGGTCTTTTTCCAAAAGACTTTACTTCTGAGTCAAACTTCGGTGGGCAACCAATGCCTTTTCACTCACAACTTATCACTGTATATCCAACATTTGAATCAATAAGAAATTACAATGATAGAGTAAGATCTTATAGTGATCCTGCTGATAACATTCTAAATGATCTTATGTTTGATGCTATAACTGGCGTAAGACTATTCGGAGGAGCTGTTGCCAAAGCTGCAAACGCTGTTGGAACTGCAGTAAAAAGCGGTATCAGAGCCGCTCATCCTTATGCAGCATCGTTGAGTAAAGCAGCACTTAACAGTGCTAAAACAGCAAGTGAAGTAGTACTTAACAGTATGAAAACAGCAGGTAGAGTAGGTCTAGATGTTGGTAAAACTGCTGGTGGAAAAGCAATCAACGGTATGAAAACCGTAGGTACAACACTACTGAATAGAGCAACACAGAACGGTACAATATCATTAGGTCAGGCTGCACTCAATGGTGCAAAAACCGCTGGACGTTTCGTATATGATAATACTATAGGGATAATCCCAAATACTCTTAAACTTGCAGGGAACCTTCTCTGGAATACTGGACGTTCTGCTCACGGAGCTTGGGGTCTTGGAAGAGCAGCTTATAATACAGCTATAGGAGCAGGTAAAGGTGCAGGCAGAGCAGTATGGTCTGGTATTGGATTAGGTGCAAAGAAATTCGGAGCAGATGTTGCTGGACAAGTTGTTCGACCTGGACTACAACTTGGCGGAGCTTGGCTCTTTAACCGAGGAATAAACAAAGGAGCTGATTTAATATCAAAAGGTCTTACAGGTAACACTGTCAATGAGAACATTGGTTATCGCTTTGATATTGACCCGTCTGTGGCTGCATGGCTTAATCCATTAGAATATGTTGGATATAACCGTGGAGCACGATGGGCAGATAATACTGGCAAACGTTTAGTAGAAACTGCAATGCGTACTACTGACGCAAGTAATCCAATACCAAGTATTATAAGCGGATTTAAGGATATGTGGGGAGGAGATATTGGTGGTAAAAAACGATTACTTGATATAGGCGATTATATATTAACTGGTAAAAAGACTGGTTCAAAAGGTTATTACAACTCTTTTGCGTCTTATGGGTCAACCAAAGACCCGTCTACTGGTGAACATGTTCTAAATACTTACCCTGAGTATTACACTGGATTCGATCGCTGGAATGAGCCTCCGAGTCTCATGAAAGAAGGAGCAAATGATGTAATAGACGCATATTTATATGGTAAAACGATAGATCCACGTTGGGGATTGAAGAAAGTCGATACTAAAGATTATGGCAAATTTTCACAATATGGCAATTTTTCAAAATATGTTAAACTGAATTATCCATTAACACGCGCACAGGTTTATCAAGTTAAAGCTGAGCCTGGTACATCTTATTACGGCTACGCGCCCTTTAAACTTTCGTCCGATGACTATGGAAAAAAATTCTTTCCGTCAGCCCGTAAGCGAGACCACAAAGTTGTGCCTGAAGATTATGAAGTATCACCTATTACAGTAGGTCGCGATGGAAAATAGTAGAATCTTACTGTTGATGGTACTAGTTAGAAAGAAATATTTATTCCAAGAGAAAAGAATAAATCAAATAGTCATTTCGTAGACGTTGGAGGTCATAGAGTAGAAGCAGGCATTGCTGTAAAGAAAACACCTTATGGTTCAATTGAACTTGCATATCCAACGTTCCGAGGTGCAGACATCTGGAAGTTTAATCCTTTTGACTATGATGCTAAATGGCTTAAAGGTGACGCAAATTTCTTACAAAGAGCTATGCTGAACACTGTCGATTCATATGGAAAACCAGTTATAACATACGGGCCTTGGTTTGATTAATATTTAAAAAGATATAAAATGAAAAAGTTTATTGAGAATGTTCTTTTTGATGTTGTTTTTTGCATAGGAATAATAATAATACTAATAATATTTATAACTATTGTGACATTATTTGTACTATTTATACAATTTCTTAGTTCACTAGGCTGGTGGGGAGTATTGCTTGCATTTCTATTAATCATAAGCTTGGTGATAGGCTTATTTATCCTTATGGGGAATGGTATAATGCAAGTCATGCACGCTAGGCACATGGGTACAGGTTATTATAAGAAAGAATTACCCGAAAAATGTGAAACATCTAAAGACGAAACACCAACCGATTCTGACGACAAACCAACTGATTCTGACGACAAACCAACCGATAACACTTAATTAACAAACAAAGCTCGGAGCAATCCGAGCTTTTCTCATTTATTATGACAACATATTATTTCATTTACAGAGCGATGCTTCTACTCATTATATTCATATTTCTCATTTACATCGCACTCGATGCACGCCGTAAGTATCCCGTCACACCCGACGACAAGTTCTTCATCAAAGATTTGGAGGACAAACCCGATTCACGGCAAAATAATTCTAAACAACAGATTAACAAATAATTACACTCAGATTTCACGGTAATTAGATAAGATAGGGCATACTCGCTCCAATGCTGTTCCACGCACTTCACAGCCACGTCAAGTCCGATTTTCTTAGTTGACGACGACAATCTACCGAATTTGTAGCATCGAAAATCGATGCCACAAACTCGAAAATCGAATTTCTGACATCGAAAATCACACTCCAATTTGAAGTTGTTAAAGTTTCTTAATCACATGAATGAATCAAACTCCAAATTGGAATTCGATTTTCAAACTGTTATATTTACACGTATAAACACTAAATATAAACAGCATGAAATTAAGAAACGAACAAACCGTGGAACAAGTCGACCCCGAAACTGGCGAAGTAATCACGCTCGTTTCGGCAAAAGAATACTCGACAAGAGTAAAGCCAGATTCATTCTACATGACATTCATAGATTACATCAGTCCGCTGTTCAAGCTCAAGAGCGAAAACGCACGGAAGCTCCTCACATGGATGTGCAGCCATGCCGAATACAACACAGGCATAGTCCACATCACGACTGCCGACCGCAAAGAGATAGCAACAACATGCCACATGACACCCAGCACGATTACCAACAACCTCGCCACGCTCAAATCACTCAACCTCATCTCAGGCTCGTCAGGCAAGTTCCAAATCAACCCGATGATATTCTGGAAAGGAGACACCAAAGTACGCGAGAAGATGATAAGCGAGCTGAAAATAACATTCTCGATAGAATGACCGTCCACTTTGAATTTTCAAAATAAACCACTATCTTTACAAGTTAAATCAATTAAACTTTTTAAATTATGAGCAAAGAAAACATTAAAAAACTCCAACAGTAGCTGAAAGACTTAGGCTACTATGACGATAAGATAGATGGTATAATGGGCCCCAACACAAGAGCAGCATTAGAAAAATACCGCTAGGAACATCCAGATACCGAATAGCACACAATATCACTTCAAGATGTGGGCAACTTTGCGGTTGAAACTGTACAAGGCCGTCCGTTTAGCGGATACGTTACGCGAAGATTTGCAGTTCCTGCTACACAAGCAGTCGCTGATGTCATACATCACAATGTTATAGTGCCATTGTAGAAATGGTTCGGTATTACGCCCGAAAGCCCCGTTCGTGATAATAGTTATTATAGTAACGAATATCTGAACACATTAGATTCTATTAACATTGCCAATCTTGACAAGAAAGTACCTGATTGGAGACAACGAACAGCCAATGGAGATACAGTCCGTATTCCCGTAAACGGCTCAGATTATGTTCATAATTACGGAGGAAGGAAGGAGCGGTCTACATTCTTCAGAACTACGAATCCAATCGGACAAATAGAAACTACACTCGGCTCTTATTGGGTCACTGCTGATGCTGATAACATTTATACAACCGACATCATAGATTGGTCAAATATCCATCCAAAAACAGACACTTTCTATGGGTGGCTACGAGGTTGGCTTTCAGAACACGGAACACCTGAAAGTGCTCCTGATAACGAGAAAATTAAGATAAAATTAACATCTAAACGAAAAAAGAATGAATAAAATCATTGAGCTTCTGTCAATAATAATAAATGGTATATCAGCCCCCGCCAGAGGTTTAGCTGAAGTTATATGCGCATGGTGCATCGAGATTATGAAACATCTAAGCAATGTGACAGGACTCAGCTACCTCGAATTGAACACATATCTCTTCGTGGTGCTTGGTCCGCTCATCTCCTTTCTGCTTTTCATATCAACGATACTCGCACTGAGAAACAAGCGCAAGCCCGCAATCACCGTATGCTGTATAAGCGTTGCAATGGCATTCGGAATATTCGCCTTATGCGCCTACGGTCTGTTGACTTGTCCCGTCGACCTATGGGCCAGATACATAGGCTTACCCACTTGACAATGCTTATTTGAAATTCTCAAAATAAATCACTATATTTGTAAATTAACAAAAAATAACTATAAATATTTTTTAATTCAGAAAATTTACCAGTGATTTTTTAATCAAAATAAATATTCTATATTTGAATAGTAAAAATAATGATTGTGCCATCTTCATATCCTTCCTTATAATATTCCTTGTTCTCCTTTCTGGAGGTTTGATAAAGGAAAGCAAAGGAAGGCAAACAAGACATGGTTTACTATCAATACTAATAGTAGCCATGTCTTGTTTAAATCTAAAAATCTTAAGATAACTGTTTAATTATCTCGATGCGTTTAAGTAGTTTATCATAATCAAGCTACTTAAATTTTTATGAATTAAAAATGCACACTACTTTTAACCCAAATCGGTCGTTAGAATACCCTATTTCCGTGGTCTTGCTTGTAAAATGTTGAAAACAAGTATATTGCAAGTTTAATTTTCTAATGGCGGTCATTAGAAAATTAAATTTATAAACCACTGTTTATCTGTATATTATAACGTGAGTTCGATATAAGCGAATAAATATATTGCTGAGAAATAGGAACATAG
>CAYNBZ010000024.1:0-30934 GCA_964395975.1 uncultured Muribaculaceae bacterium
TTATGCCATGGTTGGCGATTCTTGGTCGGGCACAAGCTATCCCTGTATCTGGAGGAACGGCGTATTCGAGACGCTGCCGTACCCCACGCAAGACGAGCTTGGCATCGGAGAAACATACGGCTGTGCAATTAGCAGGGTGTCGGGCGACGGCTCGGTGCTGATTGGTTATGTTCGCGAAAACTACAGCCGCTACCCCCTTGTAGTGTGGTACAGGCAGGCTGACGGCTCCTACGAGTACGACGCTGTATGCGCAAGGTACGTCTCCTATGACGACGACCCCGACAGGCCTTACGGCACCCTCTATGGCAGCGACCTAAGCCACAACGGCAGGTACGTGTCGGTGGACGTTTCCGTGACGGATGAAGACTATGGATGCCTCAGGGCGGGGCTTTACGACCTCGAGACAGGGGAGTTGACCGTGGAGCCGCTGGACGAAGAGCGTTTTGCGGATCAGTATAACCTGAAGTTAATGAGTACTTCCTCCGTTTCTGACGATGGGACGATACTGTGCTACTTTGGGAATGATATGAATGAATACCGTCAGGCCTACATCTGGTACCCCGGCGAGGAGAAGCCTGTGAAGATATCCGAAATATACCCGGAGCTGACGGACATGGTACTGTTTGACGAGACGGCAAGCGGTGTCCTTGGCATCAACACCCCGACTGACATCACCTCCGACGGCAAACGCATGATAGGCTTTGCGTATGATGCTGACGAAGTAACCCTGACAGTATCCATTGTTACCTACGTGATTGACTTCGACGGTGATGACGGTGACGGCTCCTCCGGCATAAGCGGCGTGACAGCCGACGGCGACGACACCGAGGTGGCGCTACACGCTCGACGGCATTCGCATAGGCTCACCTGTGAAGGGTGTCAACATAGTGAAGAAGGCCGACGGCAGCACCGTCAAGGTGATGGTAAAGTAACTCTCCATCGACACACACGCAAGGCATCTACTGCCTTGCGTGTGTCCTACACGGAAAAAGTGGCTGTGCATTAGGGACATTTACTGAATGTCCCTAAATCATGTGTATGGCGTGTATTATATGGGGTTTAAGATCCGGGACGGATGTAGCTCCGTATGAAAAGAGCATCAGAACCACAGCCTAAATATGTGTTCTGATGTTCTTTTATTTTTTGATGACTACCGCTTATATACGGTCGAGGACAGTTATTATCAAATTGCGCATCGCCGCATTATAGTCGACCGTGGCATCATGCGATAGTCGGTTGGCTATGATGGTGCATACGGTCATTGCCTTATGTCCCATTAGTTTGCACAAGCCTTGCAGTGCGGCACTTTCCATTTCATAGTTGGTAATGCGAAAATCTTTGTAACGAAATGCTTCGATTTTTCTATTAAGATTTTGGTCGGCAAGTTTGAGCCTTAGTTCTCTACCTTGTGGACCATAGAATCCATTAGCCGAGATAGTGCAACCAAGTTTCATTTCGCCCTTACCGATGCGGTTTACGAGTTCTGTGTCGGCATCGGCAACGTATGGTTTGGCCCAAAGCGGATTCCATCCTACAGCATCGCAGAAGTGCTGTTCAAATTCTAGATCACACACATCGTTTCGATGGGCATAAAAATTCAGTACGCCGTCAAAGCCAATACCTTTTTGGGCTATGACGAAGCTGCCCACGGGTAGATCGGGTTGCAAACCGCCAGATGTACCAATTCTAATGATATTCAACTGCCTGAAGTCTTCTTTGATTTGCCTTGTTGAGAAATCGATGTTGGCTAATGCGTCAAGTTCGTTGATTACGATATCTATATTGTCTCCTCCGATACCATGTGACAGGCACATTATGGGCTTTCCCTTGTATGTTCCACCGACAGTGTGGAACTCACGTGCCGAGGTTTCAAATTCTACTGTGTCAAAGTATGCGGCCACTATGTTTACACGAGCAGGGTCGCCAACGACTATGATATTGTCTTTTAACTGTTCGGGACGGAGATGTATATGAAATATGCTGCCATCTCCGTTTATAATCATTTCTGATTCGTCTATTCTTTTCGTAGCATTCATATCGGATAAAGATTTTAAAGAATTGGTTATATGCTATCTTAAACTGTTCAAGACGGTTTTGATTTTTTCATAAGTAGTTATACGTGTTGGTACCAAGGGCAATCGCAGTTCGTTTTCTATGAATCCCATGGCATTGAGCAGGCATTTTACACCTGCGGGATTGCCATCGACGAACAGCAGGCTGAATAACTCGGTGAAGCGGTGGTGTATCGTGCGAGCCTGCGTGTAATCACCATCAAGTGCCAGTCGCACCATGCGGCTAAACTCTCGTGGAAATGCATTGCCTATTACAGAAATGACACCTACGGCACCTAATGTGATAAGTGGGAATGTAATGCCGTCATCGCCTGAAATCACCATGAAGTCGCTTGGTTTATTTTTGATGATTTCGTCCATTTGAGAAATGTTTCCCGAAGCCTCTTTTACTCCTATGATATTGTCGAATTCGCGAGCAAGTCGCAGGCATGTTTCGGGTGACATGTTTACGCCCGTACGACCGGGAACATTGTATAATATGACAGGTAGTGGACTTGCCGTAGCAATGGTCTTATAGTGTTGGTAGATACCTTCTTGGGATGGCTTGTTATAGTATGGCACCACCGATAGTATGGCGCTGAATGCCGACAAATCGATGGTTTTTACTGCTTCAACAATTGCCATGGTATTGTTGCCACCAAGTCCAAGGACGAGAGGAACACGGCCGTGTACTCGTTCAGAAACGAACTTGCGTACTTGTGTTTGTTCATTTGGTGTAAGCGTAGCTGTTTCGGCCGTAGTGCCAAGTACAACGAGGTAATCTATGCCGCTGTGTATTTGATATTCAAGTAAGCGAGCAAGTGAGTCAAAGTCGATTGATTTGTCTTTGTGGAATGGGGTTATTAGTGCTACCCCCATACCCTTTAAGTTTATGTGAGCCATTGTGTAAGTGTGTCACTTTTATTGTTGTTGCATCATGTTGTTAAAATAGGCATGATGTTTGAATATATATGATATATAATTTTAGAACTTCAAAAATATGAATAATTTCGAAACTCTTATTTCCGGCAACAAGCCTGTGTTGGTCGATTTTTACGCCGACTGGTGCAACCCTTGTAGGATGATGGCTCCGGTGCTTGAAAATGTAAAATCGCAGATTGGCGACCAAGCCACTATAATTAAGATCAATGTCGATGAAAACCAAGCATTGTGTGCAAAATATGGTATTCGATCGATACCTGCATTATTTATTTTCAAGCAGGGACAGATAGTATGGCAAAGTGTTGGCTTACAACGTGATTCAGATCTTGTGTTAGCCTTGCAGCGTTTTGCATAAATATCCGCCACCGAGGCAAACAAGAGAAGTAGGTTGACTACACGGTAGCCAATTTTCTACCCTCTTGAAAAATGCGCTTGTGGTAGGCGACGACAGTTGTATTGCATTGCCATTACTTCTCCGTAAGCACCGGCCGAACGCAGTGCGAGCAGGTCGCCACGATGGGTGTCTGGCAATGTTTCATCCGATGCAAATTTGTCGCTTGATTCACAAATTGGACCGACGATATCATATTTAGCAGTTTTTGTAGCTTCCGATGTGATATTTTCGACAACGTGGTGTGCTTGATAGAGAGCAGGGCGAATGAGGTCGGTCATGCCGGCATCCACTATGGCAAAATTTTTAGTCGTTCCGTTTTTGATATACAATACCCGTGTGATGAGTGAACCACATTGCCCTACGATTGCTCGGCCTAGTTCAAAGTGCAGTTCTTGTCCTTTACGCAGCTGTAGATGCTTTTTAAATGTGTCGAAGTAACCTTTAAAGTCGGCTATTGGATTTTCATCGGGATGTTCGTAATCTATGCCTAGTCCACCACCTACATTGATTATTCTAAAAGTTATACCGCGTTTTTCAAAATGGTCTTGCAATTCGTTTATTCTGTTGCATAGCATTTTATATGGTGTGAAATCGAGCAATTGCGAGCCTATATGGAAGTGAAGTCCTATTAGGTTGACATTGTGCATTGCCAGTGCTTTGTCGACTGCCTCATCAAGTTGTTCGAGATTGATTCCGAATTTGTTTTCGCTTAGCCCCGTAGTGATGTATTCATGCGTATGTGCATCGATATTTGGGTTTACACGCAAAGCAATATTGGCTACTTTGCCCTTTGTTGCAGCTATCTCATTGATTATCTCGAGTTCGGCCAACGATTCTACATTAAAGCAGAATATGTCGTGGTTTATGCCAAGTGAAATTTCATGGTCGGTTTTCCCTACGCCGGCAAAGGCGATGGTATCGCCTTTAAAGCCGGCAGCAAGTGCTGCAACAATTTCTCCGCCACTTACACAGTCGATTGACAGTCCGGCTTCTTTTATTTCGTGCATTATGCGAGGGTTGGCATTCGCCTTTACAGCATAATGCACTTTGTAGGGGACATCTTTTATGCACGATTGCAATTGTTGTAATGTGCTACGAAGCAATTCAAGATCATAATAGTAGAATGGAGTTTCATAATGCTTGAAATTTGCTATTGGGAAAATTGTATTTGTCATATGGTGTTTTGGTTCTTTTTGTTTTTAAAAAGGTGTTCACTAAGCAGATTCAATGCTCTAACCTTGTCTTTTTTGCTAACGAGGAAAGAAATGTTGAAGTTGCTGCCGCCATAAGAAATCATTCTCACAGGGACATCTTTTAGGGCATCGAGTGCGGCGGCTTCTATACCCTTGTTTTGCCATTCAAGATCACCGACGACGCATATTATAACCATGTCGCGATCGATGGTGACAGTGCCGAACTTTTTTAGGTCGTCGAGGATATGTTCGAGATTCTTTTCGTTGTCTATCGTCACCGACACTCCAACTTCTGAAGTGGCTATCATGTCGATGGGCGTTTTGTAGGTTTCGAATATTTCAAACACTTTGCGCAGGAATCCGTAGGCTAGTAGCATACGTCCAGACTTGATTTTTATGGCGGTGATGTTGTCTTTGGCGGCTACAGCTTTCACCCCGTGGGGCGTAGTGGTATTGTATATAAGTGTTCCTTTGGCAGATGGACACATGGTGTTGAGCAACCTTACAGGAATGTTATTCAATTTTGCCGGAAGTACACACGTAGGATGCAATATTTTTGCCCCGAAGTATGCGAGTTCGGCAGCTTCTTCGAAGTGCAGTTCGTCAACGGGATCTGTATTGTCGACAAATCGCGGGTCATTGTTGTGCATACCATCGATGTCGGTCCAGATTTCTATTTCCTCGGCGTTGATTGCGGCACCTATCAATGATGCCGTGTAGTCGCTGCCTCCACGTTGCAGGTTGTCGATTTCGCCATAAGCGTTACGGCAAATAAAGCCTTGTGTGATATATATATCGGCATCTGCAAACTTGTCAAGCAATGCCGTTATTTTTTGCTTGATGTAAGGGCTGTCAGGCTCGCCGTTCTTGTTTGTGCGCATAAAATCAAGGGCAGGTAGCATTGCCGATTTTATACCGAGCGATTGCAAATATATGTTCATCATTGCTGTCGACATCAATTCGCCTTGCGAAAGTATTTCTTTCTCTTCGAAGACTGTGAACAAGTCTTTGGTGAGCGAACGCATGAAGTTGAAGCACGCTTTGATTTCAGTGGTGGCAGTTTCAAGTGCTGATTCGTTGTCACTAAATAATTCCTGAAGCGTTACTTGGTATTTTTTCTCAAGAGCATTGATGGTTTCTTTGGCACCATCGATATTATGTTTATATAAATAGTCGGATATTTCGATAAGTGTGTTGGTTGTGCCTGACATGGCCGACAACACGACTATGTTTTTGCCCCTTTCAATAATTAATTTGGCTACGTTTTTGATTCTCTCGGCTGAGCCAACCGAAGTGCCTCCGAATTTAAGAACTTTCATTGATTATAGGATGTTTCCGTAAATAATAATTAATTTACAAAGTTACTATATAATCTTTCCAAGTGTTAAAATAAAATGAAAAAAAAACTTAGAGGCTGTTTAAATTTTGGAAAATGCACAGTTTATAAGCCGTGGGAATTTTCAGAGAGTGCATTGGAAGAAGTAGTGAAAATTGCAGGTCGTGGGGTATTGCTAAATGAAGTTAGAGGGAGAATGGTATGATTGGATGAGGCAGAAATACATTGTTTGAATTAATTAACAGCAGGAGTCTTTAAAATGATGTGTATGATACTGCCGGAATAAATATGGCCTGCTTGATATAACAAAGACTTACAAGTGTCGTGTACTTTTTGCGGCATGCTTGCAAGTCTTTGTTATGTTGGTTTTAGAATTCGCTCGTGAAGTGGAAGCGGATTTTAGGGAAATCGGTTTGTGCCATTTGTAGTACGTATGCCGAATCGGCGAGAAACACATCGCGCTCATCCCGGTCAAGTGCCATGAATTGGTGTTTTCGTTTCTTGAAAGCTTCAAGAGCTTCATCGTCATCGCTTTCTATCCAACAGGCTTTATATAGATGTATAGGCTCCCAACGGCATTGTGCTCCATACTCGTGCAACAGGCGATATTGTATAACCTCAAATTGCAATTGTCCGACAGTGCCGATTATTTTGCGGCCATTGAATTGATTGATAAATAATTGTGCAACACCTTCGTCCATAAGTTGCTCTATGCCTTTGTTGAGCTGCTTGGTCTTCATCGGGTCGGTGTTTTCGATATACTTGAACATCTCGGGAGAAAAGCTTGGTAATCCTTTGAAATGCAGGTCTTCTCCTTCAGTGAGCGTGTCGCCTATTTTAAATGTGCCGTTGTCGGGCAAACCTACAATATCGCCAGGGTAGGCTTCATCGACTATATCTTTCTTTTGAGCCATGAATGCTGTTGGCGATGAAAATTTCAATATCTTGCCGAGACGTATGTGTTTGTAGTTGGCATTTCGTTTGAATATACCTGAACAAACTTTTACGAAAGCAATGCAACTGCGGTGGTTGGGATCCATGTTGGCATGGATCTTAAACACAAAGCCACTGAATGTTTCTTCACCCGGACCAACTTGTCTTTCTTCTGCTTGGGTTGGACGCGGGCATGGTGCAATGCGTACGAAGCAGTCAAGCAGTTCCTTTACTCCGAAAGTGTTTAGTGCCGAGCCGAAGAATACGGGTGCAACCTTGGCATCGAGATAGTCGAGGACATTAAATTCGGGATATACTCCTTCAATCAATTCAAGGTCTTCGCGAAGTTTGTCGGCATCGGCTTTACCTACGGCTGCATCTATGGCAGGATCGTTGACATCATTTATTTCCATGCGCTCGGTTACTTTTTGCTTGTCAGGTGTGAAAAGGTCGAGGCCATGTTCGTATATGTTATACACTCCTTTAAATCGTGCACCCATGTTGATGGGCCAAGAAAGAGGTCTAACCTTGATTTTTAGTTCCGATTCGAGTTCATCGAGAATGTCAAAAGGGTCTTTTCCTTCGCGGTCGAGCTTGTTGACAAATATAATCACCGGCGTGTTACGCATACGGCACACTTCCATGAGTTTGCGGGTCTGTTGCTCTACTCCCTTTGCCACATCAACCACGATAATCACGCTATCTACTGCGGTGAGAGTGCGGTAAGTGTCTTCAGCAAAGTCTTGGTGGCCGGGAGTGTCGAGGATGTTGATTTTGTATTCTCCATAGTTGAATCCCATTACGGATGTGGCCACTGAGATTCCACGTTGCTTCTCGATTTCCATCCAGTCTGAAGTCGCTGTTTTCTTTATTTTATTTGATTTGACGGCACCGGCCACGTGTATTGCACCTCCGAAAAGCAGGAGTTTCTCGGTTAGCGTGGTTTTACCCGCATCGGGGTGGGAAATGATTGCAAAAGTGCGTCGGCGATTTATTTCTGTCGTTAAACTTGCCACGGTGTAAATCTTTTTTACTTATTGTATGTTTTGATAATATTTATGCATTTCTCAAGGCTGTCTAACCAATGCGGAATCTCGATACCATAAGCCTGCTTGATTTTCGACTTATCAAGTACGCTGTAATGCGGGCGGATAGCCCGTGTCGGGTATTCTGCCGATTTTACGGGAATTACTTCACATGAACTTATGCCGGCAATGCGATGTATCAGCTTGGTGAAGTCATACCAAGAACAAGCACCTTCATTGGCAAAGTGGTATATTCCCGGAAGCCATAGTTCGGCTGTAATGACCGATGAAATTGCAGCAGCAAGGTCGGCAGCGTATGTGGGAGTTCCTATTTGGTCACAAACGACATTCAACCTGTTTTTCCCCATTCCGAGATTTATCATGGTCTTGACGAAATTATTGCCGTATGACGAGTAGAGCCAACCGGTACGGATAACTATGCTGTCGGGAGCGGTCTTGAATAGCAGCTTTTCTCCATCTCGTTTGGTGATGCCGTATACTGTCTTTGGGTTGGTTTCATCGACTTCTGTGTAAGGACGGTAGTTGTAACCGTCAAAGACGTAATCAGTTGACACATGCAGCATACGAGCACCATAGTTGCGTGCCGCTTCCGCAATGTTACCTACTGCATCTACATTAATTTTTGTGCAGGTCACCATGTCGTCTTCGGCTCGGTCGACGGCCGTATATGCGGCACAGTTGACGATTATGTCTATTTTATGGTTTTCTATAAAATTATATACGGCTCGTGCATCGGTTACGTCTAAAGTGTCGGCATCGGTTAAAAAGGCATTGAAATGCTTCCCTCCGGCAAGTATATTCCTCATTTCGTTGCCGAGTTGCCCATTGGCTCCGGTTATTAATAAATTCTTTGGCATGAGTATTGTCCTCTAACGATTGTAGTTGCTATGAATGCGTTTCTACATTTTATTATATTATTTCGCTGTCATTGTCGATTATCGGTGTTTGTTCGTCTTTTAGATATAGAGCCGATAATTTGGCTATGAAGCGAGAAATCTGGGTTACGGCCTCTTGTGTACCCTTGCTTATTTCACGATGTTGCAGGCGCATCATTAGAGTCCCATAAAGAGCGTTAAAGCATGTTTCAAGCTCTCCTGCCGGCGTATTACCCGACTTGGCGCGCAATTCCACTATGTAAGGTAACGTTTTATAATATTCTGCCCGGTATTCGGGGAATTTGGCAGAATCAAGCAATGCGTTGTGAAAATCGTTAAGCCGGATTATAACATTTTTATTGATTTGCAAGTGCCCATGTTGCTTGGTACCCTCATGCTCCATCATCTTTACAAGATTTTCATACCACTCTTTTATTTCATTATGAGTGGTTTTGTCCACATTGTAATGGTCGATGACGTTGTGTTCGATCTTCTCTATGTCACATCCGTAAGCACGTATTATATCTTCTATCTGCCACATGTACAGCAGGTATTCAGCAATATTTTCTTTCCGTTTCTGATTGGCAATGAGCATTGTATAAAGTCAGAGTAAAGTCATGTATGTATGGCGGTTGGTGTCAACCGAACTTACTTATTTTACGCAGTGCCGGCTCGTTGATGATTTTTATACGACGGCCATCTACGATTATGATTTTCTCGCTTACAAATGTCGACAAGGTACGAATAGCATTTGATGTGGTCATGTTTGATAAGTTTGCAAGGTCTTCACGTGCCATATATATTTTCAGAGTTTCACCGTCGTCTTCAAAACCGTAGTTGTCGATAAGTATGGTTAATGCTTCTGCAAGGCGACCCCGTATATGCTTTTGTGTCAGGTTTACCATTTTTGTGTCTGAGCCTCCAAGGTGTTTCGACAATTCATGAAGGAAAAACCATGCAAGTTTGCGGTTTTGGTCGATTATATTAGTTACGATTCTCATGCTTATTGCCCCAAGTTGCGATGGTTCGAAAGCTGCTGTACTTGATACGTATGGCTCGTTAGCGAAGTATGCGCGGTAACCGAAATATTGAATCGGGCGGTAAAGCCGCAAAATTTGTTGCCGGCCGCCTATGCCGTCTTTAAACATCTTAACTTTACCTTTCAGTAAGCACCATAGATATTCCGGCTCATCATTTTCAGCGTATATGATTTGATTCTTTTTGAAATTGTGGACGGTAAAATTGTCAGCCACAAGATGCTTTTCTTTGGTTGTCAAAATCGACCAAATCTCGGCAAGGTCTTCCTTGATGATATTTTCAAGTACACTTTTTTTAATCATATCGTATTTGGGGAGTGCTAAGAAACTATGTTATTCAACATGCAAAATTACACCGAAATAAGAAATTATACAACAATTATTTAGGAAAAACACTATGTTGAAGCAAAATAGAACGCAATTGATAGGAGTATGCGAAAAAAAGAACTATCTGTGTGGTATGAAGAAAATATTGATTTGTGTAGTATGGTCTGCCGTTATGTCAGTATCAGGGACCTTGATTTTATGGAAAAAGATATGGTTTGACAGTCATTTTTCGTTTTTGGCATAACATTTGCATTCTTATATGCGGTTGTGTTTTGTATCATGTGGAATAAAGCCAAACAAGATTATAACAATAAAATATAAATTAGAAAATTAGATTATGGGAAAGATTATTGGAATAGATTTAGGTACTACCAACTCTTGCGTTGCTGTACTCGAAGGTAAGGATCCTGTTGTTATTCCTAACAGCGAAGGGCGTAACACCACACCTTCAATTGTTGCGTTTGTAGATGGCGGAGAACGTAAGGTAGGCGAGCCTGCAAAACGTCAGGCAATCACAAATCCTACAAAGACTATTTTTTCTATCAAGCGTTTCATGGGTGAGAGCTATGACAATGTGACAAACGAGATCTCTCGTGTGCCTTATCAAGTGGTTCGTTCTGAAAACGGGCTCCCCAAAGTGCGAATAGACAGCCGTGACTATACTCCACAAGAGATTTCGGCAATGATTCTTCAAAAGATGAAAAAGACCGCCGAGGATTATTTAGGACAGACTGTTTCGGAAGCTGTAATTACTGTTCCTGCTTACTTTAATGACTCTCAACGTCAGGCTACCAAGGAAGCTGGTGAAATTGCGGGACTGAAAGTGATGCGTATAGTAAATGAACCGACTGCCGCAGCATTGGCTTACGGCCTTGACAAGTCGACAAGCGACAAGCGTATTGCAGTGTTCGACCTGGGTGGCGGTACGTTCGATATATCGATACTTGAACTTGGTGATGGCGTGTTTGAAGTTAAATCGACCAATGGTGATACCCACCTTGGCGGTGATGACTTCGACCATCGCATCATTGACTGGCTTGCTGATGAATTCCAAAGGGAAGAGGGCGTGGATCTGCGTAAGGATGCCATGGCATTGCAACGGTTGAAAGAGGCTGCCGAGAAGGCAAAAATCGAGTTGTCGAGCTCTACTTCCACCGAAATCAACTTGCCTTATATAATGCCGGTAAATGGTATTCCAAAACACCTTGTTAAGACTTTGACCCGTGCGAAATTCGAGCAATTGTGCGACAGCTTGATTCAAGCTACTATCAGACCGTGCGAACAGGCTCTGAAAGATGCAGGTCTTACCGCTTCGCAAATCGATGAAGTAATACTTGTAGGTGGTTCAACTCGTATCCCTGCTGTTCAGCAGATTGTTGAGAAATTTTTCGGAAAGGCTCCTTCTAAGGGTGTAAATCCTGATGAAGTTGTTGCAGTTGGTGCTGCAATTCAAGGTGGCGTTTTGAGCGGTGATGTAAAAGATGTGCTTTTGCTTGATGTCGTTCCGTTGTCGGTAGGAATTGAAACCCTTGGTGGAGTAATGACCAAGTTGATCGAAGCCAACACCACAATACCTACTCGTAAAAGTGAGGTGTTCTCGACCGCAGTTGACAATCAGCCATCGGTTGAAATTCATGTGTTGCAGGGCGAACGTCCTATGGCCAAAGACGACAAGACTCTTGGTAAGTTCCACCTTGATGGGATTGCTCCTGCTCCGCGTGGTGTGCCACAAATCGAAGTTACCTTTGAAATCGATGCCAATGGTATTTTGAATGTTTCGGCAAAGGATAAGGCTACGGGTAAGGAACAGAGCATACGTATCGAAGCTTCGAGCGGATTGAGTGAAGAAGAAATCAAGCGTATGAAGGACGAAGCTGCTGCTAATGCAGCTGCCGATGCTCGTGAGAAAGAACGGATTGACAAGATTAATCAGGCTGATTCGATGATTTTCCAAACTGAAAAGAGCTTGAAAGATCTTGGCGACAAGTTGCCCGCCGACAAAAAATCGCAAATAGAGAGTGCGTTGGCAAAACTGAAAGATGCCCATCAACGCCAAGATGTTAGTGCTATAGATGTAGCAATGAAAGAGTTAGAAACTGTGTTCCATGCAGCATCACAGGATTTGTATAATGCACAACAACAGCAATCGTCGGCACAGGCCGGTTCTCAACAGGGTGCAGGCCAAACGGGTGGCAATAGCAACCAAGGTGGAAACGATGTAACTGATGTTCCGTTCGAGGAAGTGAAGTAAGCCACGGTAGTCAATACTATAAGTAATAGAAGAATAGGGTGTAGCTCAGTTAGTTACACCCTATTTTTAGTGCCTCGGTCATGGCAGGACTACCGGGATAAACTGTCCGAATACTTCCGGTATGCTTCGGCTATCTGTAAGCTTATATATACTACAAATACCGTTGAGGGGTATCACCGCCAGATTCGTAAGGTAACAAAAAACAAGGGGGTGTTCCCGTCTGATACAGCCCTTTAGAAACCGGTTTTTATCTTGCATACTGTAATATACGGAAGAAATGGATATGCCACTGGCCAATGGCTACAATCTCACAGCAACCAGGCATAAAGTTTGGAGAACGACTTAAATTATTGTAATTTTAAGCTCGTCGGGGCGTGACCACCCGCCCCGACGAGCGTAGGCCGTTCCCCGACCGATGAGGTTGCTACTGAGAAATAATGCATGACACAGTTTATTTTACACTACCTATCGATAAACCAATATGGATTGCTGTAAATTAAAAATGAGTTACTCATTTAAAATTGTCAATATATTCTACATCAAGTTCATCCGCAAGCATCTTAAGCTGTGATGTAAATTTACGGGATGTGACCAGTAATGTTATTACATTATACTTGGCGCACTCTATAATTTTTAATGCATTCATAACGGCATAATACTTAACACATTGAAATATACCTCTTGAAATATCACTATCTGGAGAAATACTAGGCTTTACTTCAACTGCAATATGAGTTCCATCAGACAACTCGAAATATATGTCCAATCTATCTCCTGAAGGTAATTCATGTTCAACTTCTTTTAAGACAACATTCTTTAAGCCTACAGATTCAGGATTCTGAAATATATATTCTTTCAGTTCCTTATGCTCCCGACCTTCACCCCCCATACAATTGGGGCTTTTTATTTTTTCAATATCTTCCTTCGTAAATGGACGTATCTCCTGCAATTTGAGTTCATTTAAAACCCAATTCCATCTTTGATAATTAATAGCTTGACTATCGAGCCCATCAATAAATATTCTTTTAGCTTTATCATCCAGTTCGTTATATTTTTCGCTAACATAGTCAAAACCTTCAGATGGTAACATCGTTTTGGCATTTTTACACAAAGAGTTCAAAGTGGGTATTTCATCTCCAGACCGACTTGCCAACTCATCTATAACTTTTTGAACTGCATAAAGAGAATGTCCTATTCCAGAGAATTTTTTTTTACCTATAGCATTTATCAAATCCCCGTATACGCGATCTCTACGCCTTGTTTTAGCCCAATGGATAAGAACAGGTATCATTTTTCGAACATTGTCTCTGGTTCGCTGTTGTTCTTTAGGAATAACAAAATCTATTATATCATCATCCATAGTTAAAAGTTTAGAATCATAAAAGACACAGTCATAATCATTAAAAATACGATTACTAAGCAAAACTCAATTTCATTACCTCCGAATATTCCAGCTGATACAATGTAGGGCACCACCTTCTTCGGCTACTTTTGTCATCTCAATTTGATGAATCTCGCAATTAGGAAATGCATCATGTATATATTGCCAAGCAATAGCATCTTCGTTAATATTGAATATCGGCATGATAATCTTGTGGCCTACTTGCAGAAAATTGATGTAAGCCCAATTCAAGTCGGTCCGCGGCAAAGCCACCTTATCAGCAAATCTCATCTCTGTAACTTCAAAGCCATATTCTTCAAGAATGTGTCGGATAGCTACAGCTTCTTCCGGGTATTGATCTCCATGATTACCCATCAGGATACGGTTGCCACCACACCATTTGACAAACCCATCTGAATGACCATACTTGTCTGTATCACGAGCATTAAAGTCACCGTGCATTTTCCATGGAATTATTATCACTGGATGCCCAAGTTCTGACTCTAACTCCGCTTTGAACACTGCATCTTCTTTTTCTTTACCATTCTCAGTGAACACCTTATCCGTCATCACAATATAAGGGCCGCATGGAACCATATTTCCGCCGTCAATTATTAGCTTTGTTGAACGACAGTTTATCCCCATACCACGTAATACGTTAGTGCATTCAGTTATTGTTTCAGCATCCTTTGGGTCGCTGCTTTTCATTAGATAGTCGGGATAATATTTGTACTTCAAGAACTCGTTCTCATTCAACTGGATAGGCATATAGTCGCGTACCCAATAATCATTAGTGCATTTCAACTCTTTGAGTTCTATGCCGCAATCCTTTAGAAGATTGGTCAGACGCTGATAAAATTCCGGATGTCCTTCCTTCTTATTCTTTAGTCGGGGTGACAAATAGATTTCATTTGTTTCACTGTCATGTAGTAACTGGTCACATCGCACATATCTGTATCGCTTATCCTTAAAGGCGGTAAACTCTTCGTATAATTCCTCCCGATCCGGATGCGATAGATATTCTTCAAGTATATAATCCACTTTCCTTTCAATAGTCTGCTTATCGGTTAGAAGATTCAATCTGGATTTACAGATATATCCAACCATACCGTTATTGAGCTCCACTAGAGAAGGAAAATTATAGTCTTGTTCTATGGCATGATGGAGCCTGAACAGCTCGGCACATGCCCAAGGTCCTTCTAAAATTTCGTTTTTATCCTCGCTTATTAATTGACGGATCAGAATACCTCCAAAGTAAGAGTTGTCATCCAATATGTACTTCGTTACCTTTTTCCCATTGGTGCCAGTTTTATCCTTTTTGCAAATTTCACTTGGGAAATTCAAATCTATACCCCCAAAATCATTCACATACCAACACAAAGAATCAGAAAAACGAGGATGAGTGATGATGTCACGATGATGCTTATTATAGAAGTAAAACTCAATCTCTTTGAAAAGATAGATTTTTTCTCCCTTTTGTATCGCAAAATTTTCAAACAGTAATCTAGCTATCTGAGTAAACCGCAATTTTATCTCTGCAGAACTCATTTCTGCATTTAGAGACATTAATTCTTTGAGTTTTGTTATCATTTATATTTTCTTTCTTTTTGCAATTCTCTAATATCAGATAATGCGCTAATTTATGAAAAATCATTAATATCTTGACGAAAGCGTCATTTATTTTGCTTATCATGTGATATTTCAGCGTAAATAAAACACTTTAAGACGAAAAAACTGTTTTAACGTAGTAAATAGAAGTCTGTATTGCCATTATCCGGCAATACATATTTTTTTGTTTATTTATGGTGTCAGATTGGTTGCTATGATCTATTGTCAATTAATATATAATTTTTGTATTGACAAATATTATTTTAATCGAAACAGTTTGTCGAATAAGGAATAATGCGTAAATTTGCACACTAAAAATATTTTTAGTAAAAATCGGAATTATGAAGCAAATCCTGTTGTTGTCGATGCTTCCGTTCCTTGTGTTACTTTCCGGTTGCGGTGAGTATAACAAGGTTTTGAAGAGCAACGACTATACTTACAAGTATGAATATGCAAAAAGGGCTTTTGACCAAAAGAAGTATGGGCAGGTAACAACCATACTTGCAGATTTGGTGACCGTTTTTAAAGGCACGGATAAAGCTGAGGAATCGCTCTATTTATTGGCTCTTGCTCATTATGAGAATAAAGATTATACAAGTGCCGGTGCTTATTTCAAGACTTATTATACACATTATCCCAAAGGACAGTATGCCGAACTTGCCAGGTATTATGCGGGTTATGGCTACTATTTGAACTCTCCCGATCCGCAGCTTGACCAGACCGATACATACAAAGCTATAGAAGAGTTGCAGTCGTTTCTTGACTATTTCCCAAAGAGCGATAAAGTGTCAATAGCTCAAAACGCTATATTCGAACTGCAAGATAAAATTGTGTACAAAGAGTTGCAGAATGCGCAGTTGTATTATAACTTGGGTAATTATCTTGGTAATAACTATGAGTCGGCTGTAATAGTGGCACGCAATGCCATTAAAGACTATCCTTATAGCAAGTATAAAGAACAACTTGAAATGCTCATTCTGAAATCACGATATCAGGAAGCGTCGCAAAGCGTGGATGAGAAAAAAGTTGATCGTTTCCGTGTTGTAATTGATGAATATTATTCGTTTATCAATAACTATCCCGATAGTGAGAACCGCCACGAGGCCGACAATATATATGCAATTGCAAGTCGTTACGTAAAAGACTGATATAAAGAAAAGATTCACACTACTACACATATTAAGCAATATGATTGATTACAAGAAAACAAATGCACCGCTCAGCACGATAACTCGTGACATGATTGAATTATCGAAAGATACGGGTAATGTGTATGAAACTGTATGTATCATTGCTAAGCGTGCCAATCAGATTTCGGTGGAAATGAAGCAAGACTTGGAAAAGAAACTACAGGAATTTGCATCGATGAACGATAACTTGGAGGAAATATCTGAAAACCGCGAACAGATAGAGATTTCGCGCTATTATGAGAAATTGCCTAAATCTACGCTCATAGCCGCTCAGGAGTATATAGAGCATAAGTTGGTTTACCGCAACCCTATGAAAGGTAAAGATAAGATTGACGCTTAATAATTAAACGTATATTGTGTAAAACTACAGATTGTCTCGTCTTGATAATCTGTAGTTTTTTATTGTGAGTTATTGAAATTATTTCGGCGTAGTAGAAGTTTGTGTTTTTATATGGTAATTATAAGGGAATGGTTGCTTTTCTTATAAATCGATAAGGTTTTATTGTAATTGTTCTTGCTGGAGTATTTCATTGATTTAGGCGATTAATTGTAATGTAAATTCGGAGCACAAATAAAGATGAGTTAAATAAACTTAACGCTGCGACATTTTGTGTTTCAAAATTATGTTGTATAACACAATTAGTGTACTTTTGTACCAGTTTTTCATGGTATTAGTTTTTTAGGTAAATGAGTGTCGTGAGACAATCGCTATTGTTTTTAGGTTTATGTTAATGGTATTAGAAAGTTAATTTGAGTAAAGCGATCCCAGGCAGTGATGTCGGGGATTAATTTTTATAAATTGTTATTTAGAGAACGCATTCCAACCTTGGGCACGGAGCGAAATCTCATTGCCATCTCGGGTTTGCATCATACATCCGAATTCTGGCTTTGTAATGCGACCTATTATCCTGACCGAGTGCATAGAAGCTATTTTTTCATAATCGGAGAGTTTTACAGTGAAAAGCAGTTCATAATCTTCACCTCCATTAAGAGCTGCAGTTACAAGGTTTAGGTTGAACTCTTCGGCCATACAGGCTGTTTGGTAGTCGATTGGGATGCGTTCTTCATAGATTAGGCATCCTGAATTGCTTTGTTTACAAATATGCATAAGCTCAGATGACAAGCCATCGCTTACATCAATCATAGAGGTGGGTAGCACGTTAAGTTTGGCCAAATCTTCAATGATGTCTTTACGTGCCTCGGGCTTTAGCTGCCGTTCAAGTATGTATTCTCGTCCTTCAAATGCAGGATTGAATTCCCCTTTGGTTTCTTTTGAAACAGTTTTTTCGCGTTCGAGCAGTTGGAGCCCCATATATGCGGCTCCAAGGTCACCACTGACACATATAAGGTCGGTGTCGCTTGCTCCATTACGGTAAACGACTTTTCCCTTCGGGCAATCACCTATGCATGTGATACTTATAATCAGTCCAGTGACCGATGCCGATGTGTCGCCCCCGATAAGGTCTATACCATATACGTCGCAAGCCAATTTTATGCCGGAATAAAGTTCTTCGATGTGTTCAATAGTAAAACGTTTGGAAATGCCAAGTGAAACTGTGATTTGCCTAGGTGTGCCATTCATGGCATACACGTCGGAAAAGTTTACTACGGCAGCTTTATATCCTAGATGCTTAAGCGGACAATAGGTGAGGTCAAAGTGTATGCCCTCAAGTAGTAGATCGGTGGTTATCAGGGTGTCACGTTCGGAAGAGGTCGATAACACTGCACAGTCATCACCTACACCTTTGAGTGTACTGCCATTTTTTATAGTCACCCCTTTGGTAAGATGGTCTATTAAGCCAAACTCACCAAGGGTTGCTATTTCGGTTTCTTTGTTGTTCATTATTCTTTGAAACTGTTAATCAATTCTTTCATTATAAGGGTCATGCGAGGTTCGGCTGCAGCTGCGGCCTTTTGGACTTCTTCGTGCGATACCTTTTCCACTATGCCTTCTATGCCAAGATCGGTAATTACCGATATGCCAAAGACCTCCATGTCGCTATGACGAGCCACAATGACTTCGGGTACCGTACTCATGCCAACGGCATCACCGCCTATGCGGTGGAAATAGCGGTATTCGGCAGGAGTTTCGAATGTTGGTCCTTGTGTACCTACATACACGCCCTCTACTACACGTATGTTATTTGCGGCAGCCACTTTCTTTGCCTCAGCAATCAGCCGAGCTGAGTAAGCCTCGCTCATTTCAGGAAAGCGAGGACCGAGTTCTTCGTAGTTTTTGCCACGTAGAGGATGTTCGGGGAAGAGATTGATGTGGTCGGTTATAATCATTAGATCGCCTATTTTGAACGATGGATTCATGCCGCCTGATGCATTCGATACGAAAAGTGTTTGTATGCCGAGGGCTTTCATTACTCTTATGGGAAAAGTCACTTGTTTCATGTCGTAGCCCTCATAGAAGTGAAATCTTCCTTGCATTGCCATTATTTCCTTATTGCCCAATTTCCCGAAAATCAAGCGGCCACTATGTCCTTCCACTGTAGAAACGGGAAAGTTGGGTATATCTTGATATGGAATTGATACTGAAATATATATATGGTTTACAAGTTCTCCCAATCCTGTGCCAAGAATGATGGCAGTTTTGGGTAGATTGCCCACTTTTGAGGCAATAAAGTTGGCAGTTTGTTTGATTTTGTTAATCATTGTTGTCTTGTGTTATGGTTTTTTGAAATAAGTTTTTTTAGTTCCGGTATGAAGTCATTGTTATGTTGGGTGTCGATGAAATCTACTTTTATAGGCATGTAGAATGAGAATGGACGCAGCGAAATAGGGTAGTAAGGATTGTTGGCGAGCTTGACGGCATCTTTCTCGGTGGTCAATATATATTTTCTTTTTCCTTGTAGCTTCTCATACCAATTTTCGATAAAGTTGAAATCTTTACGGTTGTAGTTGTGGTGGTCGGAGAATTTTATTATTTTGACTTTTGCATTGAATGCGTTAACAAATTTCACAAAAGGCACGTAATTAGCTATACCTGTTACGAGCAACAAGGTGTCGTCCTTGGTCATGTTTTGCAACAGAGGTGCAGTTTTGACTACTTCAGGAAATATTGGACGGAAATTGTAGTATTTAAATGTTGAGTAGCATAGTTTCTGTGATGGGAACAGGTCGAGACGTTTCTTGATGAGGCTTATATCTACAGGTTTAATTGTGTCTGGACATTTGGTCACTATCACAATGTCAGCGCGCAATATGCCGTGCATCGGCTCCCGCAGCCGACCTCGTGGCAACATTCGGTCGGTATCGATAGGATGGTTATAATCGACGAGTACAATGGATGCTGTAGGTTTTACATATCGGTGTTGAAAAGCATCATCGAGAACGAAAAGATTTATTTTAGGATTGATTTTTTCCATCCGCTCAATTCCCTCGCATCGATTCTCGCATACGGCAAGCGTGATACCGTTGAATTTCCTGTATATCTGATATGGCTCATCTCCTATGTCACTAGGTGTAGATTTGTCGTTAGCGAGTATGAAACCCTTGGTTTTCCGTTTATAACCACGACTAAGTACCCCTATGTGAAATTCCTTGCTCAAGTGCTCGATAATATATTCCACATGTGGTGTTTTGCCTGTACCACCGATGCTAATGTTCCCTACTACTATGACGGGGACATCGAAAGTGTGTTGTTTGAGTATGCCCCAATCAAAGAATTTGTTGCGCATGACGGCCACACAACCGTAAATCCATGCAACTGGTGTAAGGATGGCATCGATAAATTCTTTGGTCCAATGGCTGCTCATGTTATTGTTAAGAGTAGTGGTGATGGCTTAATTGGTTATAACAACTTCGGGGGTCAAGCACAGAATATGCTCTCTCGACAAGATGGTTTTAACTTCCTTGTGATATTTGTACAGGGGACCCATTTCTTTTTCCATCTTCGCTTCAAAGCTCTGGTTAGTGTATTTTGAAATAAGTCTGGTCAAAAAGTCATCTTTCTCGGGAGCTATGAGGATGCCATAGTCGCTCAGGTTGGCTTTGTCTGCTACCCACTTGATAGCATCTTCAAGATTACCATGCTCATCAACAAGATTTAAATTGAGTGCGCTTATGCCATCCCAAATGCGTCCTTCTGCTATCGTTTTAATGGATTCGGCAGACATGCCACGCCCTTCGGCACAACGTTTCACAAACAACTCATAAGTTTCATTCACCATGTATTGCATGGCTACCCTTTGGGAAGGAGTCATTTTTTCTATTATGGTTGGAAATCCCGAATTTTTGTTAGTTTTGACGCTACTGAAAGTAATTCCAATTTTATCTTCGAATAATTCGCCCATATAGGGGATAAGTCCGAATACGCCTATAGAACCAGTCAACGTGGTGGGTTCGGCAAAAATACGGTCGGCACCGCAAGAAATGTAATAGCCTCCCGATGCTGCTAAGTCGCTCATCGAAACAGCATATGGTTTGCCACCCTCTTTTATTTTTTCAAGGGCATGCCATATTTGTTCGGAGCCGTATGCTGAGCCCCCGGGAGAATTAACTCGCAGAACGACACCTTTTACATCATCATCTTCGGCAAGATTCAGAATAGTTTCAGAAAGTTTTTCTGAATCAATGCCGTCATCGTTAACACCATCAATCTCGCCCACTGCATATACTACGGCAATGATATTTTTGCCGTTTTTGTTGGCATTTTCATTTTTCAAGTCGTTAGGTGACAAGAAATTGATATCAGTTGAGGTATTACCACCATAGACAGCCGATTTGAGCTTGACATCGAAATCATTCTTGTAGCACATTGCATCTGCCAGATTGTTGTCAATCAGGTATTGTGTTTTTTGTAAGAACATTATGCTGTCTGCCATTTCGTTCAACCTAGTTGCGGTGATGTTACGAGACGAGGCAATTGCATCGGTGATACTGCCCCAAATATTGTCGATGAAAGTCTTGTATTGCAGTCTGTTGGCATCACTGATTTCACTTAGTATATATGGCTCTACGGCACTTTTAAATGTACCAACTCTCACAACTTCCACCTCAACGCCTATCTTATCCATTAGATTTTTATACATTGGTACTGTGACAGATAGACCGTTAAGGTCGATGTTACCTATAGTGTTAATGAAAATGCTGTCGGCAACCGATGCAAGGTAATAATCGCTTTGGGATATATAGTCACCATATGCGTAAATAAACTTGTTGCTTCTGGTTTTAAAGTCAACGAGAGCTTTACGTATTTCGTATAGCGATGCCGTACCTGCCGAGATGCCATTGCATTCAATGTAAATACCTGCAATACGACTATCGCTTTTTGCCACTTCGATGGAATGTAGTAATACATCCAGCCCTATGCCCTTTGAGTTATCACCAAGCACTATGGTGTTGAAATTTATGTCTTTTTCGGGAGTTTGTTCGTTTACGACACAACCCAGGTCAAGCCTAAGTACCGAATTGTCGGTTATCGACACGGTAGGACTTTTGCCTAACAGTGACATTGTGCTCATCAGTGCAAAACTCATGAAGAATGACACTATTGAAAAGAGCATCAAGGCAATCCATACGCCGACGAAAGAGCCGATTACAATATTCCAGAATTGTTTCATTTTGTTTATGATTTAAATTCTTCTTGAGAGTGGCCTTACTTTTTGAGGTTCTCAATCCATTTACGAGCATTGACGAATGCTTCGATCCATGGTGACACTTCATCGTGGTTGCGCTTGCCCGGATAGCTGCCGCATTGCCATGGAAATATGGCACGTTCCAGATGGGGCATCATGGCGAGGTGGCGGCCATCGTCTGATGCAATGCCTGCGACTGCATAGGGCGAGCCGTTTGGATTAGCCGGATAAGAATCATAAGAATATTTGACAACCACATTATACTTATCAATATCTTCGGGCAGATAAAATTTACCTTCACCGTGTGCCACCCAGATTCCTAATGTAGAACCGGATAGTGTTCCCAACATTACCGAGTTGTTTTGAGGAATGTCTACACTCAAGTATCGTGATTCGAATTTATGAGAATCATTGTGTTGCATTACGGTACGCAATTCATGTTCCGGATTGATAAGATTAAGTTCCACCATAAGTTGGCATCCGTTGCAAACGCCGAGGCTTAATGTGTCGCTGCGCTTGTAGAAGTTGTCAAGAGCCTTTTTGGCTTTTTCGTTCCACAAGAAGCCTCCGGCCCAACCTTTGGCCGAACCGAGAACGTCAGAGTTGGAGAAGCCTCCGCAGAACACTATCATGTTGACATCTTCGAGCGTTTCACGACCCGAAATAAGGTCGGTCATGTGAACGTCTTTAACATCAAAGCCTGCGTAATACAGCGAGTAGGCCATTTCCCTATCGCCGTTCACTCCCTTTTCTCTGATGATTGCAGCTTTTATGCCCGAAGGCTTATGACTGAATCCTGTGATGCCAAAGTCGTTGGCGATGCCACTGAAATTTTCAGGGAAATGGAATTTGACGGGTTGTTTTTTGTAGTTCTCAAAACGCTCTTTAGCACATTCTTCACCACTTTGCTTGATATCAAGCAAGTATGAAGATTTAAACCACACATCACGCAAATGATCGATAAAGAACATATATTCATGCCCGTTGTGCATTATTTCGATAGTGCGTTCTTGTGATAAAGTGCCGATTGCATAATATTTTACACCTGCATTATCAAGCGTTTTTGTTACTTCGTCCAATTGTATATTTTCGACTTGAGCCACAGTCGCAGGTTTTTCAGAGAATAGAATCTTAATAATATCGGATTCTCCAAGTGTGTCGACGTTTATATCTAATCCACCATCGGTGTTTGAGAATGTCATTTCAAGCAATGCTGTCAGCAAACCGCCTGCCGACACATCGTGCATTGCGAGTAGTCGCTCATCGGCAACCAACTTTTGTACTGCGTTAAATGTTGCTGCGAAGTAGTGGGCTGATTTCACTGATGGAGCTTCTTGACCAACAAAGTTGAGCGACTGAGCAAATGCCGAACCGCCAAGCTTGAAAGTGTCGCCTGTAAAATCGATATAAAGAAGGGTACTGTCGCTATTATTGGCAATGACAGGTGAAACTGTTTTCTTTACATCATTTACTTCGCCGGCCGCCGATATTATTACAGTTCCTGGTGCAAGGATTTTCTTGTCACCATATTTCTGCGTCATGGACAAACTATCTTTGCCGGTTGGGATATTGATACCAAGGGAGCAAGCAAAGTCGCTGCATGCCTTGACTGCAGCATACAAGGCAGCATCTTCTCCCTCATTGCGGCAAGGCCACATCCAGTTGGCACTTAGAGAAATGCTCTTCAACCCTTCGGTGAGGTTTGCTCCAACTATGTTGGTCAGTGCTTCTGCTATCGACATCACCGACCCGGCTTCAGGGCTGATCAGAGCGACCTGTGGAGCATGCCCGATAGAAGTGGCTATTCCCTTGGTACCGGTGAAATCTAGTGCCACCACGCCGCAATCGCTCAACGGCAACTGCAATTCGCCCACGCATTGTTGCCGTGCAATCTTACCCGTTATAGAGCGGTCGACCTTATTTGTCAGCCAATCCTTACAAGCCACATTTTCGAGTTGAAGTACTGCTTCGATGTATTCGAGTACTTTTGATGGAGTGTACTTTATATCACTGTACGTGTGGTTTACAGTCACATCGTTCATTATTGTCATGGGAGAGTTTCCAAACATGTCGCTCATGGCAAGGTCGATTGGTTTGATGCCGTCTTTTTGTTCGAATACAAAACGGTGGTCACCGGTTGTTTCTCCTATGACATAGAAGGGTGAGCGTTCTCGGTCGGCGATTTTCCGTATCATTTCTACATCTTCGTTCTCGACTACCATTCCCATACGTTCTTGTGACTCATTGCCAATAATTTCTTTTGATGATAGTGTGGGGTCACCGATTGGCAGAGTGTCCATGTGTATAATGCCTCCTGTCGCCTCAACGAGTTCAGACAGAGCGTTAAGATGTCCGCCGGCACCGTGATCATGAATAGAAACTATGGGGTTGTGGTCGCTTTCGGCAAGTGCGCGTATCACATTGGATACACGTTTCTGCATCTCAGGATTTGCACGTTGTACGGCATTCAGTTCTATGGAATTGTCATACTGTCCGGTATTGACAGATGATACTGCTCCTCCACCCATGCCAATACGATAGTTGTCACCGCCAAGCAATACGACCTCTTCGCACGGAACAGGAGAACCTTTTATGGCATCGCGCTTGTTGGCAAAGCCCACACCACCGGCAAGCATTATCACTTTGTCATAAGCAAATTGTCTCCCGTCTTCGGAATGTTCAAAAGTCAGCACTGAGCCACATATGAGTGGTTGACCAAATTTGTTGCCAAAGTCGGACGCCCCGTTTGAAGCTTTTATCAATATTTCTTCGGGAGTTTGGTAAAGCCACTGCCTTGCAGGCATACAGCCTTCTTCCCATTCACGTCCTCCATCGGGTCGGGGATAAGATGTCATGTAAACAGCTGTGCCTGCCAATGGAAGGCTTGCACGGCCACCGCCTAGTCGGTCGCGAATTTCACCGCCAGATCCTGTTGCAGCACCGTTGAATGGTTCAACAGTTGTTGGGAAATTGTGTGTTTCTGCTTTTAATGATATTACTGTGTCGATTTTTTTAGTTTCGAAGAAATCGGGTTGATCAGGATTTTGTGGGGCAAATTGCATTATTGTGGGACCTTCGATAAAAGCCACATTGTCTTTGTATGCCGACACCAATCGGTTTGGATTTTCTTGTGATGTTTTTTTGATGAGTTTGAATAAAGATAAAGGCATCTCCTTGCCGTCGATTATGAATTTACCGTTAAAAATCTTATGGCGGCAATGTTCGGAATTGACTTGAGAGAAGCCGAACACCTCACTGTCGGTCAATGGTCGGCCGAGTTTCTCACTCAACCCTTTTAGATATTCGATTTCATCTGGATTAAGGGCAAGACCTTCAGCTTCGTTATATTCTTCGATATTTTTGATGTAAATGATGTCGTCGGGTGTCTTGGTGATTGTGAAAATCGACTCGTCGAGGAGGTCATAGACGCGTTGTAACATCTTGTCATATTTCGGAGCGGTTTCGGTTGTTTCCGTAAATTCTTCGATACGCCTGATTCCTGTAAGTCCCATATTCTGGGTGATTTCAACGGCATTGGTACTCCAGGGCGTAATCATCTCGCGCCGTGGACCGATGAAAATTCCTTTTATGGATGATTCGTCTATTTTTGTTGCGTCACCGAGCAACCATGTGATTTTTCGTATTTCTTCACTTGAAAGAGTGTGATCGGAATCGATGGCATAATAAGTTACGCCTTCTCTTTTAAAGAATGTTATCATGACAGATGATTGTGAGAGAATTGCAAATTTGTTTATTTTGGTACAAAAATAGGAAAAACAACGTAATTAAGCAATTAATGTACTATAAGATATTGCGAATCCGATTATGGTAACTTTTGTTAGAGGTGGTGAAGTTAAAATAATAAGGGTGTCACAGTATATGCGGCACGCTAACATATAAAAACTGTTTGTGGCGCATATCATGATCATTATATATTGCCGTAATTTCTATACTCCTTAAGGGCTTTTGCATCGTGAGAGTTGACCGATTATACTTTATTACTTGTGTTATGGACGATAATAATTATCATTGGCAAATTCGATGTGTTCGGTTTGCAGATTTATGGTGTCGTTGAAAATGTGTGAGTGGGTATATCGTTGGCAGGTTTTTATCCGAATAATTCAACTTTCATATTTTTGCAGCCTTATTCAATATGACTTCTCTATCTATGGCAAAGACATGAATCGCTGGAGTGATTGTGTTGGTTGAATTGTTCCGACACCATCTATGTGTTTTTTGTTGAAGTGCGTATCTTCCATTGCTTGAAAAAATATCGAAAAATGTCTTGTATGATAGGGTTTATAATCGTATCTTTGTATGCTAAAAGGCCTATGAGCTAATTGTGGTGCAGACAAATAAAACCTGTTTAAATTTACTTAACACTGTTTTTGCGGCCTGTTTTGGGATAATATTTGAAGAACGGATTATGAGCGGGCGTGATGAAAGTGATTTATAGAAAATTTAAAATGGGTACATGTTTTGAAAAAAAAGATACAAGAACAAGAATAAAGTATGACAGAGGATCGAATAATAAAGATCAATATTGAAAATGAGATGAGGTCGTCATACATCGACTATTCGATGTCGGTGATCGTATCTCGTGCGCTGCCCGATGTGCGCGATGGTTTTAAACCTGTGCATAGAAGGGTACTCTTCGGTATGCAAAAATTGGGTAATTTTTATAATGCTCCAACAAAAAAATCGGCACGTATCGTCGGTGATGTAATGGGTAAGTATCACCCACATGGCGATTCATCGATTTATCTTACGATGGTGCGTCTGGCTCAAGACTGGGCTTTACGTTATCCATTGGTGGATGGGCAGGGTAACTTTGGATCGATAGACGGTGACAGCCCAGCTGCAATGCGTTATACCGAGGCTCGCCTCAACCGGATGGGGGAGGAAATGCTTCGTGACATTGATGAAGATACGGTGGACATGGTGCCGAACTTTGATGCCACTCGTAATGAGCCGGTGGTGTTGCCAACACGATTCCCAAATCTTCTTGTGAATGGGGCATCGGGCATCGCTGTCGGAATGGCTACCAATATGCCTCCTCATAACCTTACCGAGGCAATAAATGCTTGTCTTGCATTGATTGAGAACCCTGATATGGAAATTGCCGACCTGATGAAATATATCAAGGCACCAGATTTTCCGACGGGTGGTATAATATATGGCTATGACGGCGTGAGAAAGGCTTTCGAAACGGGGCAGGGGCGCATAGTAGTTAGGGCGCGAGCCGAAATAGAGTCGGACGACGATGGTGATAAGATTGTCGTTACTGAAATACCGTATAACGTAAATAAGAAAATTCTCATTGAAAATATAGCCGAACTCGTAGTAGAAAAGAAAATTGACGGAATATCCAATGTCAACGACGAGAGCGACATGCGTGGAATGAGGATTGTTATTGACGTTAAACGTGATGCCAATGCCAATGTGGTGCTTAACAAGCTGTTCAAGATGACGCAATTACAGTCATCGTTCAGTGTTAACAATGTGGCTCTTGTGCATGGACGTCCTATGACTTTGAATCTCAAGCAGCTCATACAATATTTCCTCGACCATCGCAACGATGTGGTAGTGCGTCGCACGAAGTTTCAATTGAAAAAGAATGAAGATAGGCTGCATATTGTAGAAGGCTTGATTATAGCCTCTGACAATATCGACGAGGTGGTTGGAATCATCAGGTCGAGCGGTTCACGAACTGAGGCTCGTCAACGTTTGTGTGAACGTTTCGGTATTGATGATATACAGGCAAAGGCTATTGTGGAGATGCGCCTTGGTGACCTTACTAAGCTCGACCAAGACAAGTTGCGAGGGGAGTATGAAGAGCTGTTGCGCATAATAGAACATTTAAAGGATATATTGGACAACGATGATACTCGCCGCAAGGTGATAGAGGATGAATTGATAGAAATCAGGGATAAATATGGCGATGAGCGTAAGACCGAGATTGTATATGCCTCTGAAGATTTTAATGCAGAGGATTTTTATGCCGATGATTATATGATCATAACCATTTCACACCTTGGCTATATCAAACGAACACCGTTGTCGGAATTCCGAGCCCAGAATCGAGGCGGTGTAGGTGTGAAAGGTAGCGATACTCGCGATTCCGATTTTATAGAGTATATATATACGGCCTCAATGCACAGTTATATATTGTTCTTCACTCAAAAGGGGCGTTGCTATTGGCTAAAGGTATATGAGCTGCCTGAAGGGGCGCGCAATTCTAAGGGGCGCGCTGTGCAAAACATGCTCAATATCGATGCTGATGATAAAATTAATGCGTTCATTTCTGTCAAAAACTTGTCAGACCCTGAATATAACAGCACACACAACCTAATATTCTGCACTAAAAAAGGCCTTGTAAAGAAAACGTGTCTGAGTGCGTATGCCCGCCCGAGGGTCAATGGTGTAAACGCCATCTCTATCCACGAAAACGACAGAGTTATACAAGTGCGCCTAACCGATTCGAATTGTGATGTGATAATGGCGAACAAGTTTGGCAAGGCTATTCGTTTTCATGAATCGAAAGTACGAGCTATGGGGCGTGTTGCTGCCGGAGTAAAGGGTATGACGCTCGACAATGATGAAGATGAAGTGATAGGAATGATATGTATGCCGCAAGGTACTGAGGATACGATATTGGTGGTTTCTGAACAAGGGTATGGCAAACGTTCTTCAATCGAAGATTACCGTGTCACCAACCGTGGTGGTAAAGGTGTAAAGACAATGAATATCACTGAAAAAACGGGACGGTTGGTATCAATAAAGCGTGTGAATGACAATAACGACCTTGTTATCATCAACAAGTCTGGTATAACAATCCGTATGCATGTTTCTGACTTACGTATTATGGGGCGTGCCACTCAGGGTGTGAAACTCATCAATCTCGAAAAACGCAACGATGAGATTGCTTCGGTTTGCAAGGTAATTTCAGAGAAAGACGAAGAAGTGGCATCGGCTGAAAATGAAGAATCTAAATTGAGTGGAATCAAGGATAACGGCGAGCAGTCATTGGTATTGTCTGATGTCAATGTGGAATCGGAAGAATATGTCGATGACGATGCAGATGCAGATGCCGACATTGATGAGCTTGACAATGATGAAACCAATGATGCAGAGAACAAATAGACAGTAACTAACAAACATAAATAATCTTCTTAATTTTAAACAAATGAAAAAGTTAGCTCTAATTTTAGCGTGTACTTCTTTGATAGGATTTAACATGGCTGCTGATGACAATCCTGCCGAGCCTAAATATAAAGAAGGTAAAGCCAATTTTGACCAGTATGACGACGCCCAGACCAAGATGTATTTGCAACAACCCGTCGATACTATAGCAGTCGGGACTGCGTTGCTTAATGGCTATGAATTGTATCTTGAAGCCTTGCCTCTTGACACAGTTTTGGAAGTGAATAAGGATGGAACACCCAAGATAGACAAGAAAACGGGCTTACAAAAATATAAGACCAAATATTCCAAGGATATTATCAGTACCATAGCTGGTCACCACAATGATTTCTTATCGGTGGGATATTTGTTCAACTTGGTACAGGAATATGCTTTGGCAGCAAAGGCATGGAATATATATACAACTATGCCGTCGGCTGAGTACCTTGGAAACCAGAAACCTGTAGTGCCGGATTCTACACTTGCTACTTTCCGTTACAATGAGGGCTTGATGTGGTTCCAAGCAAAGGAGAATGAGAAAGCTCTCGATGCTTTCTATTCGGCGTTGAATAGCGGTTATAATTACAAGGAGTGTACAGACATGATTAAATATCTTGTCAGTACCACATATGATAAATTATCACAAGAGGAAAATTATGACGAATGTGAACAATTACTCAGCACTGCGATGCAAAATTGTCCTAATGAAGGCATATTCGATATGATTAAGGGCATAATGATTGAAGTTAGAACTGAAGATATTGAACAAGCAGTAAAGTATTATAAGGAAGCTACGGAAAAAGATCCCACTTTGGCTCAGGCCTATTATCATGTAGGTCGCTATTATATCACCAAGGCCAATGAAGTGATGAATGCTGAAGAGAACTTGTACCTAACAGATGACGATCTTGAAAAACTTCTTAGCCCCATTTGTATAGAAGCAAAGCCTTATCTTGAGAAAGCTGTGGCACTTGACCCGAACAATTCAGATGCCCAGCGTTTGCTTGATTGGGTTAATGACAGGCTTGATTGATATATTGATTAGTCTAAATAGGGACATTCATTAAATAGAATAAAAAAGCCAACTAATTCATGCACAAAGTGTTGCGAATTAGTTGGCTTTTTTATTCTATTTAATGAATGTCCCTACATAGTCTTCCCTTAAAAAGCCCATTTTTGCGAGATATTGTTCTGATACAGTATCTCGCAGATTTTATGAAGCATGCGCCAAAGAGCTTTCATGGCTCTTTTGAAGTTATAAGCCGCTGCCGCCAGAAGCACGTTCACAGTATCCCCGACTACACCCTTATAAAAGTTGCGACCCAATCGGTAATCTGACTTTAAGTGACCTATTGTCGGTTCTATACCTGCACGCTTGCAGAAGAGTTTATGTTTTTTCAGCTTCTGATAACGGCTGTCTGATTTCTTGGGAACATCGGGAATCATAATCTTCGTCCCGTTAATTTCCTTCTTGCCTCTGTATCCTCTATCACCGGCCAGTACTTTAATCTTTCTTCCGGTTAACCGTTCTACCTGTTCCAAGGAAGACTCGATGGTATGACCGTCATATTCATTGCGAAAGGACATGACTCCAAGAATAATG
>CAYNBZ010000025.1:0-30308 GCA_964395975.1 uncultured Muribaculaceae bacterium
AGACAACAAAAAAGGGCGACCCGTCAGTCGGTACTGACTTTTGGGTCACCCTCTAAACGTTTGCCAGAAGGCGAAAAATGTGATTGCTTATGTGGCACACCGCCACCTTCCTACATATTGGGAAGTTTATGCGTCACTTTCACCAATTGCTCGCCCAATCCTATGGTATAGCCCTGAGAAACGAATACAACGCGATTGAAAGTATCGCCGATAATAAATAGCGGCAGCGTGCTCCCCCCTTGTTTCAACTTCATATTCTCGATTATCTGGCGTTGCACGGCATTGTCGATGTCGATGCCATAAGTGATTGTCGATGGTAGTCCGGGGAATTCATCAGGGTTGAACTTCTTAAATTGCTCTTCGTTCGGGAAAAGCAATATCATGCCACGTCCCCATTGTTCCAGCTCTTTCCCATACGCGGCGATATCGCGCAATGCATGATTGGTTGGTTCCTGTCCCACCCCTATCACGCCAACGATGAAATATCCACGTCCCGTGGCAGACAGTATCGACCCGGGGGGCATATCTGAATCGGCAGGCATATATAGGGATTCGGAATCGAAATTTCCGATAACCTGCACATCATCAAGGCTTTCACGCATCACGAGGTTTACGGTGGTAGTCTTGTTCGGGCGAATTTCAAAAAACGCAAGGTGCGAAAGTACTTCCCCACTGGCAAGACGTGTCCCACTCACCATGAGGTAGTTGCCGGAATCAAGGACCAACCCGTTTTTCAACAGAGCCGACCATGTGCCATTATCACCGTCGTCATATTCAAGCAACCGAAGTGTGCCATCATCGGTGATTTGGGATATTGTGAAGTGATAATAGTATTTGGGATCATCGAGCGACTTTATGGGGCTGTACTTTGCCGTTAAGCGACCTGCCGGGACATTTACCTGTCCGGCTGTTTCAAAATTCACATCCACTGTTCCGGATTCATTTACCAACTGCACTTTCCCTGTCACTTCGTCGATGCGGGCAGGAATGCCCATGCTGCGGGCCAAAGAAACAAAGAAGATATTGCGGCTGTGCGCATTGGCAGTCCGAGCCTTCCACACACCTATCGGCGTGATGGGTGCACCGCCGAGATTGCAAACGGCATCCACGGTTATGCTGTCGGCAACCCATTTCACAAGTTTCATCGGGTCGGCACGGAAATCATTTTGCAACTGTTCGGGAACCGATTCATTGAAGAAAGCCTTATATGGCGTAAGCATTTCATTGCTCACACGAGGATTGTCCACATATCGGACTTGCAATTCGGAATTACCACATTCCCGAGAATTAAGCAGGTGGTCGTTCAATACATCCAAACTCACATCGCGCAAATCTTTTTCCGACACGCTCTGCAACAGGTCTATGCCTTGCCGCTTCCTTGATTCATCACCGAGCGATGCCAAGAATGAAGTTATCACCCCGTGGTTTCCACGCGATGCCACAAGCAGTGCGGCAACAGTTCCGGCAGGTGTCAAATTGTGGGTGTCGGCAAACTTCATTCCCATCTCCTCGGTATAGAATGTAGCTTCATAAGCACGCCGTATCGAGTCTTCACGGGCAAAGCGAATGTCGTTATCGGCACGTTGTTCTGCCGTAACTTCGGGCATAACAACATTTTCCACCGGCGGAACGATGTCAAAATCCACACACTCATTGTTGCTGCCGCTCTTTGTCAGCGAGATATTTACATTGCTGTCATTGCCAAACGAAACATGAGCATAACCATACCATCCGTCTTTGGAAGCCCATACAATCATGTCGCCCTTTCCCGCCGTAAGGTACGTATGGCCATCAGAGTCAGTTTCTTTTGTCGCTACCGAATAAAACTCTCCGTAATTGTACAATTTAAATTCGACCTTGGCTTTTTCGAGCGGATTCCCTTCGATGTCGCATACGGTTACATCAACCCGTGCCGTCGGTGCATAGTTGTCTATTACATTGATTTCGGTATAGCGCGGGGTGCGATACATCACTTCTTCAGGACCGGAGTACCGCCCGAACACCTTGGTGTGCATGAGCATTCCCCGCGATGCCGGAGCATTGAACCATGCAAGATTCAGCATGGGTTCAGGTTCACAGGCACCGAGAAAATACCATTTACCATCGACCCATGCTTCAACCCAAGCATGGTTGTCATCGGTATGCGCCCATCGAGGAGTGTAGACCTGCCGTGCCGGAATTCCCACCGCCCGCAACGCCGCAACCGTGAATGTCGATTCTTCCCCGCATCGTCCGTATGCCGTCTTTACCGATGCGAGAGGACTGCTCGTACGGGAATCGGAAGGCCTGTACGTTACTTTTTCGTGGCACCAATGATTCACTTCGAGCACTGCATCATACATCGACAGACCGCGTACACGCTCTTTAAGTTCTTCATAAAACACCCTGCGGCAACTATCCAGATTTTCGTTATTGACACGTACAGGCAATACAAAATGCCTGAATTCACGTTCAGGGACATCCTTTCCCCAAGGCATCTCGTTCCGAGCCTTAAAAGCATAATCGACGTTATCGAGAAAATACCCGCTTGAGTGGTCGGCTATGTCGGAGAGCGGCATGTATGTATACAGGAACACCATGGCTTCGCGCTGCTCAACCGTCAAATCATCGGTATCGATAAAATCAAAAAAACCATCGGGTAACGACATCCTGCGTTCTTCGAAATCTGCCGTAATGGCAGCACGCTCGGTGTCGTCCGTTATAAAATGCCTCTCGGCGCATGATGCACATAAAATGATTAACAGTGCATTGACGATAGTTGTTGCATAGGGTTTCATGATTAAATAATTATGGTTTGTGAGGATTGTCATATAAAACGGCAATATGTCGGCAAAGCCTCATTACGGTCATGAGAAAGCCGTATCGTTGAATATTCTGCCCGACAAGCGTTCTGCCAAGAGTTCATAGTCCTTGGTCTTCAAGTAATTGTCTATGACATTGGCGTGCGCAACATTATGCATGTCGCTGCCAAGGAAATCGATTAAATCGTTATTGAGCAGCCATTTTGCCGTATCAAGTACTTCCACGCCAAAGTAACCGGCAAACGACATTATATTCACTTGGAACAATACACCTCTCTCATGCAACCGGCGGTAGCGGTCGTGACGATAATAGCTATAACGTTCGGGATGAGCAAGAATCGGTGAAAAGTCACTCGACTGCAAGTCGAGAATTACGTCATCTAGATCCATACGTTCCTGTTGGAATGAATTTTCAATCAACAAATAGTTATTGGGAAACGGCAGCAACTGAGCATCCTTGAATTGCTTGACAAACAAATCATCGACCCTGTATTCTGCCGACACATCGAGATTTACCGGCAATTGCCGCTGTTGAATTTCCATGCGCAATTGCTCGCCGGCAGGGAGCAAGGTTTCGCCCGAATTTTCGGCAATACTTTGTGTGACATGTGAAGTGGCAATTATATGCGTCACTCCCATGTCAATTTCACGAAGCACGAGGTTGATTGACGTATCGAGGTCGGGTGACCCGTGGTCAACACCGTGCAATATATGGCAATGTATGTCGGTGTGATAAAACAATTTTCTTACTTGCTTTTTATGTTTAAAAGAATCGAACATATAGTGTGTTTTATGTAATTTCTGCATTATCCGCAAATGTATAGATTAATTCTGAGATAATGTAGTTGCACATTATCTTTTTTACGACTGACTTTTACTTTGACAATGGTTTGAAAATTTCATCATTTCACTGCCGATTGGTTGATATTTTTAACTTTTTAGTCGACAAAAAATACAAATCAAAAGATATAAAAATTAAAAAATTTGTTAGCATTTTAATTTGTTTTTTCATCGGTATCGGGTTATATTTGCATTAATAACGCTTGGTGAACTGTGGATTGAAGCAGAAACAATACACAATGACAACCCATAAAACAATGTAACATGACACAGAAACTAAAAATCAGAGACCTAACGATGCGTGACGGTCAACAGTCGTTGTTTGCTACGCGTATGAGTCAAGAAAGCATTGATACCCTGCTTCCTTTCTACGAAGAGGCAGGTTTCTATGCCATTGAAGTGTGGGGCGGCGCAGTACCCGACTCTGTAATGAGATACTTAGGTGAATGTCCTTGGAATCGGTTGAAGTCGATTAGTGCAAAGATGCAAGGCAAATCACTGCTCACTGCATTATCGCGAGGGCGGAACTTGTTTGGCTATAAGCCCTATCCAACTTCGGTAATAGAAGGATTTTACAAAAATGCCATTGCCGGCGGGCTGAATGTGATGCGCATATTCGATGCCCTTAATGACCTTGACAATGTGCGGGAATCGGTAGAAATCATCAACCGTCTTGGAGGAATACCTGATGGTGCCGTGTGCTATACGGTCGATCCGAAAGATGAAGAAAATCATTCAGGCGGTGGTTTCTTCAGCCGACTGATAGGGAAAGGCAGGAAACATCACGACAAGATTTTCACCGATGAATATTTCATAGAGAAAGCGTGCGGATATGAACAAATGGGTGCCAAAATCATCACCATCAAAGATATGGCAGGCCTTATCAATCCGGCTCGTGTGGCAAGCCTGATGCCGAAACTCAAGGCCGCCGTAAGTGTGCCGGTTGATTTCCACACGCATTGCACCCCGGGATACGGTTTGGCATCATCGTTAATGGCAATTTTGCATGGAGTGGACATACTTGACACCAACATCTGGTATTTTGGCGGTGGCTCTGCCGCTCCTGCACTTGAATTGATATACGTTGTTGCTAAAAAATTGGGCATTGAGGTCGAAGTCAACATGGAGGCCGTGGGCAAAATACGCGCGGCACTAAAAGAGGTGCGCAAGAGCCTTAAGGACTTTGATTTGCAAAAATCATTCCCGATAGATTTTGACCCGCTTACCGACAAACTGCCTGCCGCCGTCGATGTATTGTTTGACAAAGCCATTGCAGCTGCCAAAGACAACAATGAGGAAGACCTGCTTGACACGTGTCATGCCATAGAAGCATATTTCAATTTCCCGAAGCCAAATGAAATAGTGAAAAAAGCCGAGGTACCGGGAGGCATGTATTCAAATATGGTGGCACAGCTCAAGCAACTTCATGCCGAAGACATACTTGAGGATGCAATGAAACTCATTCCTAAAGTTCGTCGGGATGCAGGCCTTGTTCCTCTCGTTACGCCAACAAGCCAGATAGTAGGCTCCCAAGCCGTAAGCCTTGCCCTCGACCGGCAAAAAGGAAAACCCGATTACACTACAAAATCACATGAATTCATCTCGCTCGTGCGTGGCGAATATGGTCATACTCCTGTAGCAATCGACCCCGAATTCCGCAAGCTAATCACAGGAAACAGACAGGAACAACCGTACGATGTGAATTCGTATGTAAATCCCGAAAATCCTGAATTGCCGGAGTGTGGTGGTGTGAAACTGGCTGTCACCGATGAGGAATATTTATTGCTCGAATTGCTGCCCAACGTTGCCAAGCCTTTCTTGACCAAACGCCGTGCAGCAGAATATGAAGCACACAAACCGGCAGAAACAAAAGCTGCCGACGAAGAAACTTCCTCTTTTCTTTTAACGACAGGAACCATAGTGATTACCGGACCGACACTTGATGCCCCTATGGGCGGAACCATAATTGAGGTTTATGTAAAACCGGGTGATGTGATTTCACAAGGCGACCCACTGCTGATGTATGAGGCAATGAAAATGCAAAATGAAATAGAAGCCGAATTTGCCGGTACGGTAAAACGTATCCTTGTAACTCAGGGACAAGTGATTGGCACAGGCGATCCCCTTATAGAATTCGAATAAACCTATTCAACGTGTATTATAAAGGCTGAACGGAAATGGTGAGTTTTCGTTCAGCCTTCTTTTATGATGCTTTTTAGCGACCGCCGTTTATGAAAGCCATCATGCGAGGGAACAAACGCCTCATCACGGCATAAACTGCCACACATATTGCCACTGCGAACACTGAAGTCAAAAGGTATTTTACAGCGAGCACAACAGTGCATACCCAAGGTAACAGCAGATTTGCAACATAATTTCCAACGGTTATCAATCCACGTGAATGTGCAGCAAAAACAAAGAAAGTGCTATCGGTCAACAATGGATGCATTTTCACTTTACCGCTTTCAACCAATCTTGCAGCAAGGCAGAAGACAGCACATACGCCCACAATGATGAAAAACGGATATATTAAACTGCCATAAAGCGTTACACGTCCGTCAAACCATACCGACAACAAAAACAACACGACCGCTAAAATGCAGGCCGTTCTCTCGGCACGACGGCATTGTGCAACCATATCTTTCTTGCATATTCCAAAGTACGCCCCAACGGAAAAGAAGAATGCCGCTGTCATGGTAAGCCCTGTTATTTGAGGCCAAATTCCTGAAACGTAGAACAGTCCCAACAATATTATCCCCCACAAACGCAACTTATTTATATACAGGTATATCAATGGTGAAAACAAAACAGCAACAAACAAATCGCGAAGAAACCATAAAGGATAATTAACCGGACAACTGAATGTTATAGGAGTTCCAAGCCAATTGACAAATCTGTCATCGCTAACTATTGCATCCCAAAAAATGTGCCACCACCCATTCTCGACCATGAAAGAATGTATGTAAGAAATCGGTTGCCCTTCTGCCATACAAGCCATGGCAAAATGTAGGATTAAAGCAATGACGTTCCAGCACAGATATGGAATGAGCAATGTGTGAAAACGAGATTTCAGTTTTGCAAAATACACCGATCTGTTCCACTGCTTCACATTGATAAAGAACAAGTATCCCGAGATGGTGAAGAAAGTGGGTACGGCAATATGCGACAACACATTTGACAATGCAATACGTAACCAATTGTAGAAACTTTCGCCGGTAAACGGGCAGACGTGCATCGCATCCAAATCTATCGACCATGGATAGCCGAAACTGTGGATGAAAACCACAGCAACAGCCAACGGAAAACGGAGCCAATCGATTACCTGTGATTGCAAGTCGCCGCGATGCAGCATATAAGATGAAACTGCTGATGGTTGTGTTTCTTTCTTCATACTATGTGGCACACCGATTTACTGCTACACATTTACAACAATATCTGATGGACAAAATTATAAACTGATTCTAATTTATACAAAACTGTTTCTTAAATTATGCGGGTTTATTTGTATTTTTGCACCTTGAAATCATGACAGCGAGAATGAATCTTGTAAAAAGCATATTTTATGTCGCCTGTTTTCCACGACACGGTTGGCGGGAAGTCAAGCGCAATAATATCCAATCACGTGATGTGCAAACACGCATATTATACCCAATGATGGCATTATTATCGCTAACGGCATTCATAGCTCTTGCATACAGCCACATAGCTCTTGCATACCAAAATGCCACACTGGCAGGATGCATACAACATGCGATAATAAACTTTGCAAAATATTTTTTCACTTTCTTGATATCCGGCTACATCCTCACGGGATTCTTCCCGTCGGTGGTAGGTAGCAAACAATCTGCCAACAAGGTAAATGTGGTCATACAATATTGCATGGCCATAATCATCGCTTTAAACATAATCGACAATTTATTGCCGACCACATTCCCCTACCTGAAGATTTTGTATGTATATGTATTCTTCGTCGCATGGAAAGCCGATGGGTATCTTGAAATAAAAAACAGTCGCGACAAGAATTTCCTAATAATCCTGGCAGCAATGATTTTTCTACTGCCCGTAGTCATAAATTATCTGCTTAAGTTGGGGTTTGATTTAGCTTAACGACAAATGAAAACATCAAACATTAACATAAAAAATAAGCGTGCGACATTTGATTACGAGATACTCGAATCATATGTCGCCGGCATAGTTTTATCCGGCACCGAAATAAAATCGATACGCCTCGGGAAAGCAGGACTTTCCGACACCTTCTGCTACATCAACAACGGCGAGGTGTGGGTAAAAAACATGTATGTGGCAGAATACTCGTTTGGCTCATACAACAATCATCAGATAAGACGGGACCGCAAATTGCTTTTGACGAAAAAGGAAATAGCCAAAATACACAAATTGAGCCAACAAAGCGGTTACACCATAATTCCATTGAAATTGTTTATCAATGAAAAAGGATTGGCAAAATTGTCGATAGCCATTGCACGAGGCAAAAAAGAATATGACAAACGTCAGTCGATAAAAGAACGCGAAGACAAGCGCACAATGGATCGTGCAATGAAAAAATAATAGAGGTCAGGCATAATTCTCACACATTGGTAACGACACATGGAATATAAAGTCATAACTAAGGCCGACGGCAGCAATGCCCGTGCAGGAATCATCAACACTGACCACGGTGAAATAGAAACACCTATCTTCATGCCTGTAGGAACGTGCGGCACAGTAAAGGGAGTGCATCAGCACGAACTTGTTGAAGATATCAAGGCTCAAATAATCTTGGGCAATACCTACCACCTATACTTGCGGCCGGGAATGCCGATTATCGAGAAAGCGGGAGGGCTTCATAAATTTATGGGGTGGAACAAACCCATACTGACAGACAGTGGCGGGTTTCAGGTATTCTCATTATCGGAAAATCGTAAACTGAAAGAGGAAGGTGCATATTTCCACAGTCATATCGATGGTTCGAAGCATTTGTTTACCCCTGAAAAGGTTGTTGACATACAGCGCAGCATCGGCAGCGACATAATGATGGCTCTTGATGAATGTACTCCGGGGACTGCCGACTATACGTATGCACGGAAATCACTCGACCTTACGCAGCGTTGGCTTATGCGAGGATGGAAACATTTTAATGAAACGGAAAGCAAATATGGCCACAAGCAGACATTTTTTCCCATTGTCCAAGGTTGCGTTTATCCCGACTTGCGGCAAGAAGCGGCAAAGTTTGTAGCCGACCTCGGTGCAGAAGGCAATGCAATAGGCGGACTGGCCGTTGGCGAGCCCACCGAAAAAATGTATGAAATGATAGAAGTGGTAAACGACATCCTGCCCACCGACCGTCCCCGCTACCTGATGGGTGTAGGAACCCCTGCCAATATACTCGAAGCAATCGACCGTGGCGTTGACATGATGGATTGCGTAATGCCCACTCGCAACGGACGCAATGGAATGCTGTTTACACGACACGGCATAATGAACATGCGCAACCTGAAATGGGCAGATGATTTCAGTCCTCTGCAAGAAGATGGCCCCTCATACGTAGATACCGCCTACTCCAAAGCCTATGTACGGCATCTATTTGTGAGCAACGAACTGTTGGCCATGCAGATAGCCAGCATCCACAATCTTGCATTCTATTTATGGCTTGTCAATGAGGCACGCAAGCACATCATGGCAGGAGATTTCAAACATTGGAAAGAAGATATGGTGCAAAGCGTGACGCGCAGATTGTAACCAAAGGAAAATGTGTGAGCAATGAAAGGTTGGAACAAAATATTTAACAAACCGTCACTCCAAGGCAGCAATGAAAACCATGCGAGGAAACCGCTTGTGAAGATTTTTGACATATACATAATCCGCAAGTTCCTCGGTACATACATTTTTTCAATATTGCTGTTGCTTGCCATAGTGGTGATGTTTGACATCAACGAAAAGCTCGATGCCATGCTCACTGCACCAATCGAAGAAACCATATTCGATTATTTCTTGAACTTCCTACCCTATTTTGCCAATCAATTCAGCCCCTTGTTCACTTTTATCGCGGTCATATTCTTCACGTCGAAGCTCGCCGACAATTCCGAAATCATAGCCATGCTGTCGAGTGGAATCAGCTTTCACCGCCTTGTCGTGCCATATATAGTTTCGGCATCCGTCATTGCACTGTTTTCATTCCTTTTGGCTGCTTATGTCATTCCACCCGCCAATGTAGAACGAATCGCCTATACCAACAAATATGTGAAAAACAAAGAGGTAAAATACGGCACGAACATTCAATTGCAAGTATCGCCGGGGGTAATAGCATATATGGCGCGCTATGACAATCGCTCAAAGACGGGTCATAGATTTTCGCTTGACAAGTTTAACGATAAAATACTTGTATCGCGTATGACTGCCGACCGCATAGTATATGACACGTTGTACCACTGGACTGTAAAAAACTACACCATACGCAATTTTGATGGATTACGCGAAAACATCGTGCGGGGGAGCAGCCTTGACACGATTATTGAAATAGAGCCGCGCGACTTCCTGATTGCAACGAACGACCAAGAAATGCTTACCCTCCCGCAACTGAAAAGCTATATCGAACGTCAGAAAGAACGAGGAGTGGCAAACATAAAAGATTTTGAGATTGAGCTTGAACGCCGGTATGCATCGACCGGGGCTGCATTTATCCTGACAATAATAGGATTGTCACTGTCTTCACGAAAAGTAAAAGGCGGAATGGGTGTCAACATAGGTATTGGACTGGTACTCAGCTTCTCTTACATATTGTTTACAACAATTACATCGACGTTTGCCGTTTCCGGTTATACGTCACCGTTTGTTGCAATGTGGATACCGAATGCGATATATACCATCATAGCTATTTATTTGTATAGGAAAGCTTCGATTTAATAACAAGATAAAAACACGATAATAATGACAAGAAAAGTTGTTTTGACAATGGTTTTGTTCTCGTTGACAACAATTTTGGCAATGGGACAAATATTAAATCCTGTAAAGTGGACAACTGACATTACAGTAGATGACAATGGCAATGGCACAATGTCATTTTCTGCCACAATCGATGCAGGTTGGCACCTGTATTCAATGGATATTCCGGACGGTGGCCCTGTGGCAACCGAATTCAATTGGGAAAAGACCGAAGGCGTGGATCTTATCGGGAAAACTACTCCAAACAGGCCGCCGCACGAGGAAATAGATGCCGTTTTTGAAATGAAACTCGGATGGTGGGAAAATAATGTTACCCTAACGCAGAAATTCAAGGTTAAAGACATGTCGGCAGGTTATGACATTGTGGGTAGTATCAGATACATGGCATGCAACGATGAAACCTGCCAATCGCCTACCAACGAAGATTTTAAATTCTCGAAGGGTGGCGGCAAGCAAGCCGTAAAACAGCCGACGGTTGCCGAAGATGTAAAACCCGAAGAGACTGTTGTTGAAAAGCAGACTACCGAAAAAAACGTCAACTTCTCGAATGACGATTTATGGGCACCTGTCGATATACAAAATGAAGGCGATATAGACGACGCTACAAAATCTTATTCTCTGTGGTACATACTCATCGCAGGTTTCCTCGGGGGGCTCCTGGCACTTCTCACACCCTGTGTATGGCCTATGATTCCTCTGACGGTGAGCTTCTTCCTGAAAAAAAGCGGTTCACGCAACAAGTCGGTGCGTGATGCAGTGATTTACGGATTGTCGATAGTAGTGATATATTTGTTGCTCGGACTGCTGATTACCATAATATTCGGGGCAAGTTCTCTAAATGCACTGTCAACAAATGCTATTTTCAATATTATCTTCTTCTTGCTGCTTGTGGTATTTGCAATATCGTTCTTTGGCGCATTTGAAATAAAATTGCCCGATTCATGGGCCAACAAGATGGATAGCAAGGCCGAACGGACTACCGGAATATTAAGCATATTCTTCATGGCATTCACATTGGTGCTTGTATCGTTCTCCTGCACCGGCCCCATTATCGGCACGCTGTTGGTTGAAGCTGCGAGCATGGGCGATGTCACCGGTCCCGCTATCGGAATGTTTGGTTTCGCTTTTGCTCTCGCCATACCCTTCACACTGTTTGCAATATTCCCGTCATGGCTCAAGAGTATGCCCAAATCAGGAGGGTGGCTTAATACGGTCAAGGTTGTGCTTGGATTCATTGAACTTGCACTGTCGCTGAAATTCTTGTCGGTAGCTGACCTTGCTTATGGTTGGGGAATACTCGACCGCGAAGTATTCATATCCCTGTGGGTTGTGATATTCGGACTTTTGGGATTGTATCTGCTTGGGAAGTTGCGCCTTTCACACGATGGTGAAAATGAAGGAATAGGAGTTTTCAGATTGTTCCTTGGAATGATTTCGCTGGCATTCACCGTTTATTTATTGCCCGGTTTATGGGGTGCTCCGCTTAAAAGCGTCAGCGCATTCGTACCGCCGTTATATACCCAGGATCTCAACCTCTATGGTGGAGAGTTTATTGAATACGGGGATTATGAAGAAGGTATTCGCGAGGGTGATAATCAAAACAAACCCATACTTATCGACTTCTCTGGTTACGGCTGCGTAAACTGCCGAAAAATGGAAGCTGCCGTACTCGATAACATCGAAGTACGCCGACTGCTTGAAGAAAACTTCGTAATGGTTAAATTAATGGTCGATGACAAAGCCGAACTGCCCGAGCCGATGATAGTTGAAGAAAATGGGAAAGAAGTGAAATTGCGCACCTATGGCGACAAGTGGAGCTATTTGCAACGCTACAAGTTCAAAGCAAATTCGCAGCCATACTATGTAATCCTGAATGCTGACGGTTCTCTTTCGGCAGGACCGGTTTACTATGACGAGAATGTGGAAAAATTCGTCACATTCCTGAACACCGGTATGAAAAATCACAAGAAATAAAAAGATAAACAATGCCTAATACAAGAGAACAGAAACTCGAAGCGTTTGGCAAATTGCTCGATGTCCTCGATGAGTTACGTGTGAAATGTCCTTGGGATGCCAAGCAAACAAACGAAAGCCTACGCACCAACACCGTGGAAGAGGTAATGGAATTGTCGGAAGCATTAATAACCGATGATATGAATGCCATAAAGAAGGAATTGGGCGATGTGCTGCTACATATAATTTTCTATTCCAAAATAGCCGATGAACAAGGCCGTTTCGACATAGGGGACGTGTGCAACTCATTGCGCGAGAAACTTATATTCAGACATCCACATGTATTTGGCACAGTGCATGTGGATAACGCCAACGAGGTGTCGCAAAATTGGGAGCAAATCAAACTTAAAGAAAAGGATGGCAACAAAACGGTACTTTCCGGAGTACCGGCATCGTTGCCGTCGTTGATAAAAGCATTCCGCATACAGGAGAAAGCTGTAAATGTTGGCTTTGACTGGGAAAAACGTGAGGATGTTTGGGAAAAGGTAAAAGAAGAACTCGGTGAGGTTGAAGCAGAAATGCGCAAGGGCGATAACGATAATGAAGAGAAAGAATTTGGCGACTTGCTTTTCAGTATCGTGAATGCTGCCCGATTATATGGAGTAAACCCCGACACCGCACTAGAAAAGACCAACCGCAAATTTATCTTTCGGTTTAATCATGTGGAAGAATGCGCAAAAAAAGCGGGTCGGAAACTAAATGACATGACTCTTGCCGAAATGGACAAATATTGGAACGAAGCCAAGGGCATGGAAGCAAACGGCAGATGAAAGTTTGCATAACCGAAAAACCAAGCGTAGCAAAAGACATCGCTGCCATATTGGGAGCTACAGTCAGGCACGATGGATATTATGAAGGTTCGGGATTCTGTGTAACTTGGACTTTCGGTCACTTGTGTACACTGAAAGAGCCACAAGATTATAGCGACATGTGGAAAAAATGGAGCCTTGGTGCATTGCCAATGATTCCACAACGGTTCGGCATAAAATTAATATCCGACAGCGGCATTGAGAAACAGTTCAAAGTCATAGAAAACCTCATAGCTCAAGCCGATGAAGTTATAAATTGCGGTGATGCCGGACAAGAGGGTGAACTTATCCAACGATGGGTAATGCAGAAAGCCAAATGCAACAAACCCGTCAGCCGGCTGTGGATCTCATCTCTTACCGATGAAAGTATCAAGGAAGGATTCAAAAATTTGCGGCCGCAAACCGATTTTGATTCGCTATATTTTGCGGGACTTTCTCGTGCCATAGGAGATTGGATACTCGGCATGAATGCCACACGGCTCTACACCCTGAAATACTCGCATGGTGCAGGCAACGTGTTGTCGATAGGCAGAGTACAAACACCTACGTTGGCTCTTATCGTAAACAGGCAAAAAGAAATAACAAATTTCATTCCCGAGGATTATTGGGAAATAAAGACTGTTTACCGTAACACCACATTTAATTCGGTAAAAGGCCGATATAAAAGCGAATCTGATGCCCGGGAGGTCATAAATGCCATAAAAGACGCTTTGTTAAGTGTAACTGCCGTAACAAACAAACGTGGTAAAGAAGCTCCGCCACGACTGTTTGACCTGACGTCATTGCAAGTGGAATGTAACAAGAAACTGGGATACACTGCCGAGGAAACGTTACGGTACATTCAATCACTTTATGAAAAGAAGGTCACAACGTATCCACGTGTCGATACTACATACCTAAGCGATGACATATATCCGAAAATCAACGGCATAATGCAGGCTATGACCCCCTATTCTGCGCTCACTGCACCGGTATTGTCAAAAAAAATCCCTAAGTCAAAAAAGGTTTTCGACAACACGAAAGTCACCGACCACCATGCAATAATCCCTACCAACGTATCGCCGCAAACAGTGGCATTGACTGCCGAAGAGAAGCGTGTGTATGACATGGTTGCAAAAAGATTTATCGCAGCATTCTACCCCGACTGCGAATTTTCGCAAACTACGGTAAATGCCATGGCAAATAAGATAGGATTTAAGGCAACTGGTAAGCAGATACTAATTAAGGGATGGCGCGCAATATATGACGATAAAAATCAGTATGCAAACAATGGCGAGGATGATGAAAACCGGCTGATGCCCCAATTCACAATCGGAGAGGAAGGCCCGCATGAGCCTTCTCTGCTGAAAAAATCGACACAGCCGCCAAAACTGTACACCGAAGGGACATTGCTCAGAGCTATGGAAACTGCCGGCAAATCGGTCGATGATGACGAATTGAGGGATGCAATGAAGGAAAACGGGATAGGACGGCCATCGACACGGGCTGCCATAATTGAAATCTTATTTAAGCGGCATTACATAAGACGCGAAAAGAAAAGTATCGTCGCCACCGCTGCAGGAATTGCACTTATCGATACAATCAAAGATGAATTGTTGAAATCTGCCAAACTGACAGGTATATGGGAGAACAAACTGCGCAAGATTGAACGTAAAGAATACGAAGCCAATTCGTTTATCAACGAACTGAAAGAGATGGTTAACAAAATCGTAATCAATGTTCTGTCGGACAACAGTCAAAATAATATTATTGTAGAAAATGACGAGCAAGCAGGCAGTACCTCCCAAAAAACAAGAAAGAAATCTTCAAAATCAAGCAAAAGCACTCCAACAGTCAAATCGATTGGCGATATCGTATGCCCCATTTGCGGCAAAGGTCACCTTTTGCAAGGCAGCAAGGCATTTGGCTGTAGTGAATACAAGAACGGTTGTACGTTACGACTGCCTTTTGAAGAATACGCCCCGACCCTAAAACCTCAAGAATTGTTGAAGTTGATAAAAACCAAATATAATGTCTGAAATGAGCAGTGAAGAATTGTTTCCGTTGGTTGACGAACAGGGTAATGTAACCGGCTGTGCAACACGTCATGAATGCCACTCCGGCTCGATGTTGCTTCATCCCGTGGTGCACCTTCATGTTTTTAATAAAAGCGGAGAACTGTATTTACAGAAACGTTCGATGAACAAAGACATACAACCGGGGAAATGGGACACATCGGTAGGAGGACATGTCGATTATGGCGAGAATGTCGAAGATGCTTTAAGACGTGAAGCATACGAGGAACTCGGATTGCATGGCATCAGTCCCCGATTCTTATATAGATATGTGTTCCAAAGCAGCGTTGAAAGAGAATTGGTAAATACATATATGACCATCGTAGATGACCAATGCAGAGTTATATTTGATACCGTAGAAATAGACGAAGGCCGTTTTTGGAAAATAAACGACATAAAAGAATGTATCGGGAAAGATATTTTTACTCCTAATTTTGAAAATGAATTCAACCGCCTTTTGGATATCTTGAAGCTATGACATGGCAGTATTGGATATTATGGGTAATATTGGCAATTACGGTTATCGTCATCATAATTAAAGTGACAAAAATTTTGCAGAAGAAACGTGAAGCCAACGATAATCCTAATCCGTATTGTGCCGGTTGCACCCTGTCAGATTCCTGCAAAAATCGTACATCACCTCATAATTGCAAGCAATAAAACATGGGATAATGATGCGTTATGTTTCTTCAACCATCCTTTGCCGCAAAATTGGGATTAATATATCACACAGATACAATCACAGTCGGCAGGCATTCATTCTTCCAAAGTCCCTTTAAGGGTTAGAGGCTCTGCCGAATAATTCTCGCCGACTGTCAGTATCACATCACGGCCATCGGTCGTGAAATCGAGAGTAAGGGCACTAACCCAATCCACATAATGCACCTTCAACCTCAGCATATCGTGTGCAGTCCAAGCATAGCTGCCGGCTGCATGAAACGGACGGTCAATCCCCTTGAAAGCATCAATCGGAGAAATGGAATAAGGCGGACAGACATCCGTCTCGGTCGTTAGCCACCTCTGATAACCGAAAGCCAAAGTATAGCTTTCCCCACAATCCGTAACCACATCCATCTTCACTTCTTTCAAGGAGCGGTCTGTATGCAGCGTCAAGTTTTTCCAGCCATATTTATTCTTCAACAACACGATGCGTCGCCCTTCGAGAGGTGTGTCTTGAAAAGCTTTTCCCTCGGGCATGGGCAATGAATATTCCGCTTGTTTCCGTTGCAGACACTGATAATCCTTGTCAGCCCGTGGCAGTGGCTCATCAGCCAGTGCAGGCAGCAGATGATTCCACACCAAGCAACGCTGATGGATACCATCAATGAGCGTACACTCTGTGATGACAAGCACCACCTCCTTATCCGGAACAATCAAGATATATTGCCCCAAAGCACCATCTGCCCGCCATGCGCCCGGATATTCGCACTGCCACATCTGATAGCCATAGCCCGTGCCGGGCTGTTGCTCAGTCATCATCTCACGCACCCACGAGGCAGGAAGCAACTGCCGTCCCTGCCACTTGCCGTCGTCCAACAATAGTTGTCCAAACTTAGCCAATGATTCCGGTTGGATGTGCAATCCCCATCCACCGGTATTGTAACCTTCGGGACTGATTTCCCAAGCCACTTCAGTGATGTGCATTGGGTCAAACAGCTTCAGACGCAGATAGTCCAACAATGTCAGACTTGTAACTTTCTGAACAATGGCAGATAACAGATAAGTGACAATGGAATCATATTGAAAATTACGACCAACACCGACAACCGGTTGGCTCAGATAGGTTTGCACCCAATCGGGGGTCTGACTGCGCATGTTCCAGTCCGGCACTATGCCGGATGTCATGGTCAGCAGGTCACGCACGTTCATGTCAGCCAAATTATCCGACACCGTATCCGGCAGACATTCAGGGAAGAAAGCTGCAACACGGTCGGTCAGCCGCAGACGATTATCTGCAATTGCCAGACCGACAGCCGCACTGACAAAAGGCTTGGAGCAGGAATACACGGTATGCCTGTAACGCGCCTCGAAAGGTGCGGGATACATTTCAGCAATGACCTTGCCATGGCGTAGCACCATCACGCTGTGAATGTCTGTAGCCGCCAACGCCATCAGTGAATCGAATAGTTCGATTACGGCATGTGAAGGAATACCTTCGTCCTCGGGCACAGCTCGCGGCAATTCTCTCACTTGAGCTTGCATCCCAAACGGGGAAAAGATACATAATAGCAGCAGAAAAATTGCTTTGTTTTTCATCACAACCTGTCAATACCAAGAATTGCATGTATATACACGCAAAAATACGAGGAATCACGGTAAACGGCAAGCGTCCTGAGCGTTTTGGGACATCATATAGTGCAGACTCTGCTTTATTCAGAAATTCATCCTAAAAATAACAGTCCCACCTGATATACCAAAAATGAGAATATCCACGCCACAAACGTATTATATATTAGAGTGAACAAACCATATTTCCAACTACCTGCTTCCCGGGCAATAGCGACAACAGTAGCTATACATGGAAAGTACAGCAATACAAACACCATGAAACTTAGTGCCACAAGCGGAGTAAAATCGGGTTTGCCGGTATTAGGATTAACCTCTGCAATGCGCTGAGAAAGGCTCTCCGATACATCGCTGTCGTTAATATAAAGCACTCCCAGAGTCGAAACCACGATTTCTTTGGCAGTAGCCCCACTGATGAGTGCAACTGCCCCTTTCCAATTAAACCCAAGCGGCTCCACCACCGGCTCGACAAATCGTCCTATCGAAGCAAGATAACTGTTTTGCTGCTGTTCGGCAAGTTCCACTTCGGTCATATTCTCATTGTTCTTGTCGAAATCGCGCGGGAAATAGCTCAACGCCCAGATTACGATGCTGCCAACGAGTATCACTCCTCCCATCTTGCGCAGGTAATGTTCCCCTTTTTCCCACATGTGGTGCAACGATGCCTTCATTGTAGGCACGCGGTATGGAGGAAGCTCCATTACAAACGGTGTCTCATCGGTCTTGTATATCGTCTTGCGCATCAACTTAGCTGTCAGCACTGCCACCAACATGCTTAACAGGTAAAGCGCGAAAATGACAGCCGAGCCATTCTCGGGGAAGAATGTTCCTACGAGTAGCAAGTAAATTGGCAATCGTGCACTGCATGACATGAATGGAATGGTGAGCATTGTTATCAATCTGCTGCTGCGGCTTTCGATGATGCGCGATGACATCACTGCCGGCACATTACATCCAAAACCCATTATGAGAGGGATAAATGACTTGCCATGCAGCCCCATTTTGTGCATAATCTTGTCCATGATGAATGCCGCACGAGCCATGTATCCCGAATCTTCCATAAACGATATGAAAAAATACAAAATCATGATGTTGGGCAGAAACACGATTACCCCCCCTACACCACCGATTATGCCATCGACAATCATATCTTTTAACGGACCTGACGGCATCACTGCTCGAATGTAGTCGCCAAGCCATTCGACACCTGCATCAATCCAATCCATTGGATATGCCCCAAGTTCGAATGTCACCCAAAAGATAAACCACATTATGAGCAAAAATATCGGAAACCCAAACAGCTTGTGTGTGACAATAGTGTCTATGACATCGGTCGCATTCTCTCCCACAGAAGACATCTTCGGCACATAAGTCTCCTTTAATGCTCCCGAAATAAAGCCATACTTTTCACTTGCTATGGCTGATACGATATCTTCACCCGTCACGCTTTCTATATGCTCCACGGCTTTATTCCGTTTCTGCACCCATTGTGACAATTCAGGCACTCCTTTCAGTTCCTCAAGTATTTCCTTATCATTCTCAAGCAATTTGATGGATATGTACCGGGGCGAGAATTTTTGAGCAATCGGGAGTTCGCTTTTCTTGACATCTTCATTCAAGGATTTTATGGCTCCTTCTATTTCACCACCGAGATTTACATGAACGTGCCGGACAGTGTCGCAAGTATTCTCAAATACCTGTATCACAGTGTCAAGCAATTCATGCACTCCACGTCCCGTCTTTGAAACAGTGGGGACAATGGGGACACCTATCATTCCGGCAAGTTTGTCATGGTCGAGTTTCGCTCCCGAGACTTCCATTTCGTCATACATGTTCAGTGCAATGACCATGCTGCGATTCATATCGATAAGTTCGGTAGTAAGAAACAAGTTGCGTTCAATATTTGAGGCAACCACCACATTTATTATGACATCGGGTATTTCATCGTTGAGATATTTGCGCACATACCGTTCTTCGGGAGAGTAAGACGACAACGAGTAAGTACCCGGCAAGTCCACCACCTTAAAATGAAAACCTTTATAGTCAAAGTGGCCATCCTTGGCATCTACCGTGACACCACTATAGTTCCCTACCCTTTCGTGTCCGTTGCATAACTCATTGAAAAGTGAGGTCTTGCCACAATTCGGATTACCAATCAAGGCAATATTGATTGTGTTTGTTTCTCGTTCGATGTTTTGCACCTCTTGAGCATCTGTATCATGCTCAATGGTTTCCGGTTTGCGTCCGGTGGTATAAGGTATTTTGTCTCCTGTACGCACAACCTCTATAAGGTCAGCCTCACTCCGGCGTAGCGACAATTCATAATCAAGGATTTTATATTTTATAGGGTCTTTAAGTGGCGCATTTAGTACCACCTTAACATTATGTCCGCGCACAAACCCCATTTCAATAACACGCTTACGGAAGGCTCCATGACCTAATATTTTAACGATGATGCCATCTTCGCCCGTTTGCAGTTCTGATAGTTTTGTCATCGACGTTGAAATTGATTGAAATTGATTTAATTTTACAGCACAAAGTTATACATAATCGGTGACTATGTGTAATAATTTAAATTAATTCTAAATAAGATGCACTTATTTAGCTTGAACATTTATTACTGCAAATTGAGGGTACATAACAAGGGCAGGCAAGTGCCTCAAACTTCATCGTTGCCGAAACAAAAAGATGCTGCATTCAAAGGGCGTGGCACTCCTTCCGGCACCTTGCCTCTGATTACTGTCTTCGTTAAAACAAAAAAAGCATTAGGATTAGCCAATCGGCTGTTTCCCAATGCTTTTATCTTTTATAGCCCTTGCGGTCCATATTTGTACACCCGTAGGGAGTCGAACCCTAATCGAAGGAACCGGAATCCTTTATTCTATCCATTGAACTACGGGTGCAATTTGGCTTATGCGCTTTTTAGGCAGAAGCACCATATTTTACATTTTCGGTTGGCAAAAGTAATAATATATTTGTAGCTTTGCAAGTACATTACAAATAAATAACCCTGATTTCATGAACGTCAAAATAGAAGAAAGTTGGCGCAACGAACTTGCCGATGAATGGCAACAACCATATTTTCAACGGCTTGTAAATTTCATACATGATGAATATCGCCAATATCAGGTGTTTCCACCGGGGCGTGAGATTTTTGCGGCGTTCGATGCCACACCGTTCGATAAGGTCAAGGTGGTCATACTCGGGCAAGACCCTTACCACGATTTGGGGCAAGCCAACGGCTTATGCTTTTCCGTTCGTGATGGAGTGCCTTTTCCGCCATCATTAGTTAATATCTTTAAAGAAATACATGATGACCTCGGCAAACCCATGCCGGCAAGTGGCGACCTCACTCGTTGGGCACGACAGGGGGTGCTGCTGCTCAACTCTACTCTCACCGTAAGGGCGCACTGTGCAGGTTCGCATCAGAATCGCGGTTGGGAAGAATTTACCGACCATGTGATACAACACCTCGCCCAACGACGCGAGCATCTCGTTTTCATGCTATGGGGCGCATACGCCATTAAGAAAGGTTCTTTTATCGACCGCACACGCCATCTTGTGCTCACCTCGCCACATCCTTCTCCCCTATCGGCACATCGCGGCTTTTTCGGCAACAAACACTTTTCCCGCACTAATGAATATCTCATCGCACACGGTGAAAATCCTATTGACTGGTAAAAAACACTATCGACAATGAAAAATATCGCACTTGTTTTTATATCAATATTGGCAACATTTACCACAGTTGCCGCACGGGTAACCGATACTCGTACACAGATTTTTGACAGCAATTTCAAATCATTACAAATAAAACTGTCGGGAAATGATTACTATCCACCAGTGCTCATGATGAACAGCGATGACGTGATTGAAGTACGATTCGATGAATTAAAGCCCGACCTGTCATATCTGCGCTACAGTGTTATACACTGCAATGCCGACTGGCAGCCATCGTCATTGGTCGATGCCGAATATCTGAATGGCTTTAATTATGCCAATGTTGAAGATTATGAATACTCAAGTGGCACATTTACGCACTACGTCCATTACGAATTTCAACTTCCTAACGACCAAATATCATTCACTAAATCAGGCAACTACTTGGTGCAGGTTTACCGTGAAGATGATCCCGGTACAATCTTGCTACAAGCCAGATTTTCATTATGTGAAAATGCCGTTGGCGTTTATCCTTCCGTAACATCTCGAACTGATATTGATTATAATGCCCGACACCAACAAATAGACATAACCATCGACACTCGTGAGTACCGGGTGAGAGACATTTATCAAGACCTGATGGTGTTTGTAACCCAAAACTCACGCATCGACAACGAAGTTTACATCAATCGTCCATTGCGTGTTATCGGCAACAAAGCAATATTCGAACATGACAAGAAACTCATATTCCCCGCCGGCAATGAATTTCGCCGCATGGAAACTGTTGCTGTCAATTACCCATCTATGGGCGTGGAACGAATGGAATATTTTCATCCCTTCTATCACGCCACACTATATACCGATGAGCCAAGAAACAATGTAATGTACCTGTATGACAAAACTCAAAACGGACGATTCACCATCAGGAATGCCGAAGCCGACAACTCTAACAGCCGTGCCGACTACATAATAACACACTTCTCTCTTGCCGCAGGAGGCCGAATTACCGATGGCAAAATATATATCGATGGCGAGTTCACCAATCACTTGTTTACATCTTCGACCCTGATGAAATATGAGCCTGAATCGGGTAATTATGTTACCGACATTTTACTGAAACAAGGTGCCTACAACTATCAATACCTGTTTGTACCCGATGGTGCGAGTGTAGGATTGACATCGACTATCGAAGGCGACAAATACCAAACAGTAAATGAATATTCGATACGTGTCTATAACCGTCAGCAGGGTGAACGATACGACCGCATGATAGGTTTCGGGATGATATATTCCGGACGTTAATCAACAGCAAAGCAAAATTACATGGAATATACGATAACCTGTTTCATACCATTTGCCAATAATAGTGAACAAGTAGCTGAAACAATAAAATCAATACAAAAGTGTGAAAGCGTAACTCGCATATACCTATTGTGCAATGACACAGTTCCGGCATCTGCTTGTCCGGCCAATTGCGAAACTATCGCAATCAAGTCGCTCGAATCTTCCGAAACAATAAAAAACATCGCTGCAAGAGCCGACAGCACCTATGTCATGCTTTACACCAAATACACCGCTCTACACGTTGGCATGCATTCTATCGAAAGAATGGTGGGGATAGCATCCGACAGCGGTGCAGGCATGGTATATGCCGATCATTACAACATAACTGCAGATGGACAATGCATTAATGCACCGGTCATCGACTATCAGTCAGGCAGCCTGCGTGACGACTTCGATTTTGGCTCGGTAATGCTTTTCGACAGCAAAACATTCATCAAAGCTGCCGAAATGATGAATACCGGCTATGAAACTGCCGGATTATATGACCTTAGGCTTAAAGTGTCGCAATTTGCCCCAATCGTCCATATCAATGAATATCTATACAGCGATGTAGAACTTGACTTACGCCAGAGTGGCGTGAAAATATTTGATTATGTTGACCCTTGCAACCGTAACAGGCAGGTAGAAATGGAAACCGCCTGTACCGAATATTTGAAAAGGATTGGCGGTTATCTTGCTCCAAAATTCAACCACGTAGATTTAACACAAGAAGATTTTGAATACGAAGCATCGGTAATAATCCCCGTCCGTAATCGCATTTTAACGATTTGCGATGCCATAGATTCGGCACTGTCACAAAAATGCAATTTCAGATTCAATGTGATTGTCATAGATAACCACTCTACAGACGGCACGACCGAAGCCATCAATAAATATGACGACAATCGGCTTATTCACATCATCCCCGACGGTAACGACCTTGGCATCGGCGGTTGTTGGAATGTCGGGACACATCACCACCGGTGTGGGAAGTTCTCAGTGCAACTCGACAGCGACGATGTGTACAAGGATGAAAACACTTTGCAGAAAGTAGTAAACGCATTTTACGAACAAAATTGTGCGATGGTCATCGGCTCATACTTATTGACCGATATACACAAAAATACAATTCCGCCCGGAATCATTGACCATAAAGAATGGACCCCTGAAAACGGACGAAACAATGCCCTGCGGATAAACGGACTTGGCGCACCTCGTGCATTTTACACGCCCGTAATAAGAGAGATAAAATTTCCGAATACAAGCTATGGCGAAGATTATGCCGTAGGGTTGAAGATATCTCGGTACTATCAAATCGGACGCATCTGGGAACCGATATACCTGTGCCGCCGCTGGGACGGGAACTCCGATGCAGCACTCGATCGTGACAAGATAAATACAAACAATTTCTATAAAGACCGACTACGCACATGGGAGCTGCAAGCCCGAATTGCAATGAATAAAAAATTTCAATCATGAACAGAGTGACAAAACATGACATCGATGCTCTGTTCGAACAACAACTTTGTGACTGGAGGTTGGCACATGACAATTATGCGGCATCAGGTACAGTGAGAACAAAAGAGTTATGGGTGGGGAGAACAATGTTTAAAGTACAATTCAACCCTACCCGTATCAAATCTTCGGCGGCAAAGGTCGATGAAAAATCGATAAAGGAGCGAAAATGCTTCTTATGCGACCCGAACCGCCCTGCCGAACAAAAAAGTCTGCTTTGGGGAAACGACTACCGGATATTAATAAATCCCTACCCTATATTTCTTCGGCACCTCACCATAGCAAGTCGCACACACACGCCCCAACACATTGCAGGACGAATAAACGACATGATGCTATTGGCTGCCGACCTCGATGATTTCATATTGTTTTACAATGGCCCGAAATGTGGCGCATCTGCCCCCGACCATTTCCATTTTCAGGCAGGGAACAAAGGATTCCTACCTGTCGAATGTGAATTGCACGATTGCCTGATGCGCGAAATCGTAAATAAAGACGATGCCGCAATATATCTCGCTAAAAATGAAGCATATTCTTTCTTCGTCATATTTGCCCGAAGCATTCGGAGCGGAGAAAACATGTTCAGCTATCTGTACCACTCATTGCCTGTCGCCAACACTGATTATGAACCGATGCTTAATATCCTATGTTGGACTGAAAATAATGAATGGCGCATAGTCGTTTTCCCACGAGCCAAGCACCGCCCCGATTGTTATTATCTGCAGAATGACAGCAACATGCTTATATCGCCGGCATCGGTAGATATGGGAGGTGTGTTTATTACACCTCTTGAAAAGGATTTTTACAAAATTACTGCCCAAGATATTAAAAGCATCCTTGGCGAAGTGTGTTTGCAGGAAGACAGCATCAAATCTGCCGTAATACAAATTAAAAAAGCGATACAGTCATGAATGTCATCCCCGAAGTAAAAGTAGGAATAATGAATAAGCCCGCGATAACATTTATCTTGTGTGGGCAGTACATGCACAATAATACGATAATTTCGGGACAGCATAACGTCTGCATTAGCGGTGGAAAAATCATACTCGATGACACTCTTGCATGTGACGAGATATCGATGATTCCCGTTGACCTTGATAATTGTTCTTTTACATTGCTTGATGTAACTATTGGCATAAATTTTCATTGGGAACGTAAAGAGAACCAACGTTTCAAGGGGAAGCTCAAATTTATCATGGAACAAGGGGCAATAACGGCCGTCAACATACTGCCCGTCGAAGATTATTTGACAAGTGTTATTTCATCGGAAATGAGCGCAACATCTTCGCTCGAACTGCTTAAAGCCCATGCGGTCATATCACGCAGTTGGCTTCTGGCGCAGATAAACAAGCACCCTGCCGATAAACGTCCGACCGTCGATTGCGACAACATGCCTGATAAAGACGAATTGATAAAATGGTATGACCATGAAGATCACACAAACTTTGATGTCTGTGCCGATGACCATTGCCAACGTTATCAAGGAATTACACGTGAAAGCACCGAATCTGCAAGACTTGCCGTTGAAGCAACATGGGGGCAGGTGCTGACGTATAATGGGAATTTATGCGATGCGCGTTTCTCCAAATGCTGTGGAGGTGTGCTTGAACAGTTTGAAAACTGTTGGGAACCCATACACCATAATTACCTAAAAGCATCGAGGGATGCAGAAAACGAAAACGAATTTTCCGATTTGACAAAAGAGGATGAAGCGACAAGGTGGATTATGTCTCGTCCCAACTCATATTGCGATACCGCCGACAATGCCATTTTACAACAAGTACTCAACAAATATGACCAAGAAACCACTGACTTTTACAGATGGAAAGTTGAATATACACAAGAACAATTATCCGAATTGATAAAAGAGCGTTCAGGCATCGACTTTGGTAATATATTTGACTTGCAACCATTGGCCCGCGGCACATCGGGACGGATATATAAATTAAAAATCATCGGCGACAAGCATGTTTTCACCATAGGCAAGGAGCTTGAAATACGTCGCACATTGTCACGGTCGCATCTATACAGTTCGGCATTCGTTGTAACAAAACATGACATTATAAACGGAATACCCCAAAAATTCATATTGCACGGTGCCGGTTGGGGACACGGCGTAGGACTTTGCCAGATAGGAGCCGCTGTAATGGGTGAAAAGGGATTTAGCTACACCCGGATATTGCAACACTACTTCAAAGAAGCCGAGATAACATCATTTTACGACAACCAAACCTATGCGCTTAAACATGGTAAAGCATAAACATATATCTCCGTGGGCATGGATTTCAACCCTTTATTTTGCCCAAGGGCTGCCATACGTGGCTGTAATGACAATATCGGTAATCATGTATAAACGCCTTGGTATCTCCAATACCGATATTGCCCTCTACACAGGGTGGCTGTACCTGCCATGGGTAATAAAGCCCTTATGGAGTCCCTTTGTCGATATAATAAAGACCAAGCGATGGTGGACAGTAACCATGCAATGGATACTGGCAATAGCATTTGCAGGCATTGCATTCACCATACCGGTACCTGTGTTCTTCCAATCGACCCTTGCTGTCTTTTGGCTGATGGGATTTACTTCTGCAACACATGATATTGCCGCCGACGGCTTTTATATGCTTGCCCTGTCGAAGCACGAACAATCGCTGTATGTGGGCATTCGCAGCACATTCTATCGTATCGCCACGGTTGTCGGGCAGGGATTGCTCGTGATTATCGCCGGATTAATTGAAACAAACACAGGTTACGCTCCAGCCCAATTAGTTATAACCGCCAACCCCGACATACAGCCTACTGTGGCATGCATTCCAAAATTTGACACGGCAGCTAACGACACTGCCGGAGAACCGCATTTCATCTACACCGACAGCCGCCTTGAGATAAGCAGTACCGCTCCCTCCGAAGTCGGAACCATTCCATTCAAGACCTACTCGGCTGCCTTGCGCGACTCGGTAAGAATGCTTAATGCAATAAACGGTTTTACAAACTATGGCGAAGGAGCTGCTACCGGTCCGTCAACAACATCACACCCAACCAACGATAAGGAATCGGCAATCACCTCATGGATTCGTGATAAGTTTGGCGAAAAACGGGAAACCACCAACAGTGATTTGGCAAATAACATTGCCGTTGTAGGTGTCAGGCTTAGTCGGAAGCCGTCAACCAATGAGCCGGTAATTCTAAACGTAACCCATCAAAGCGGCGACCGTAGCATAAAACTCGAACAAAATCTGCTATCCACGCGGTTTGAGTTCACACAAGAAAATTGGGACAAACCCGCATACCTGTTCTTTGAAATAGACCATAAGTTGAAGGCAACTGCCGAAACATCGTTTATCGGAACTTCGGGCAACATACCATTTGCCTGGTCAACGGTATTTTTGTTATTATCGGTATTTTTTCTTGCCGTGGCCATATATCACAGCCGTATTCTTCCCCGACCTGCCACAGACATTGGCATAACACAGAAGTCGGCATCGAGCATAGCACATGAATTTATACAAACGTTTGTGTCATTCTTCAAAAAGAAACAAATCTGGGTGGCAATAACTTTCATGCTACTTTACCGACTTCCTGAGGCACAATTGGTAAAACTTATAAATCCTTTCTTGCTCGACCCTATTGATAAGGGCGGCCTTGGCCTGTCGACCGGCGAAGTGGGTCTTGTTTATGGCACTATCGGTGTCATCGGTCTCACCATAGGTGGAATCATAGGCGGCATAGTGGCATCCCGTGGAGGATTGAAAAAATGGTTATGGCCAATGGCTTGGAGCATGTCGCTCACATGCCTGACGTTCCTTTACCTGAGTTACTTTCAAACGAGTTCTTTTATTGTTGTAAATATATGCGTGTTCATAGAACAGTTTGGTTATGGGTTCGGATTTACTGCCTACACGCTTTATCTGATTTACTTCTCTGAAGGACGGCATAAAACGGCATACTACGCCATTTGCACCGGTTTCATGGCATTAGGCATGATGCTGCCGGGGATGGCAGCAGGGTGGTTACAGGAAACCATAGGATACCGCCACTTTTTCATTTGGACCATTATATGCTGTGCCGCTACAATAGGCGTATGCTGTCTCGTAAAAATCGACCCGAAATTCGGACTTAAAGAAACCTCCACAGGTGAGATATTGAATCAAAACAACAAAGAGAAAAATAGTTAGCATAAGTTTCATACGGGAATGAAAAGCCCGCCATTGACAAAACACAGACATCAATGGCGGGCTTCTCTTTATTGTTACTGTTATTTCTTTACTGAGGGGCACTATTGTACACCGACTGCAAGGTATAAGATTCGTCATTCGTAAAGATGCCCCGTTTCATGGCATCTATCACCTCCCCGGCATTATTCAGCATCTCCCCCGTAGCACGGTTGAACAGCCCGGAGGCCTCGGTCCCACTGCCCGAACTGCCGTTATCCCAATAGAACGGAGCCAGTCCATAGTCTTTTGCGGCCTTGCATACGTATTCCAGATAATACAGCCTGAACAGTTCCGGACGGGACCCATCGTGGTGCACACAACCGGTTTCACCAATATAAACAGGGATTCCCTTGTCAATAAATGCCGACTTCACCTTGCCAAACTGGGTAGTCACGTTGTCTTCATCACCCCAGCTTGCCTTCAGCGACGGATCGCCCGTGTGCCCCCATTCCGTAGCCGTAGCTTCCAGCGTAAATTCGTTCGGATCATAAAAATGGACGGCTACCATCAGCCGGTTGGACACCACATCCTGCGGCAACACGAAATTCTCCACCGTCAGGTCGATATTGGTCACGTATCCCGGTACACCCAAGTAACGTTCCGTATTATTTCCCCCTGTAGCACGCACGGCATCCACGAACGTCTGGTTCCATTCGTTCAACACGGCATACTGGCGTCCGCCGTCAGTGCGGTTGGCCCCCCAGCCCCATTTCCCATCATGAATTTCATTCATCGATTCGAACACGAGGAAGTTGCCCCTGTCGGCAAACCGTCCGGCAATTTGTGTCCACATGGCGGAAAGCTGTGCCTTTACGGCCTCGTTTACGTCATCATCCAGGGCGGCATCCGCAATGTCCAGCCAATATGCACCATCTGCCCCGTCGTGATGGATATTGACAATGGCATTCAACCCCGCACTTTCGGCATAACCCACCACTTCAGCGACACGATCCAGATACTCCGTGTCAATCATGTAGTCGGGAGCCTCGCCCACATGCCCTAACCAAGTGACCGGGATACGCACGGAGGTGAAGCCTGCATCTGCCAACGCATCAAACAGAGCCTGTGTTACGGACGCATTCCCCCATGACGTTTCGTCAGCCACGCCATTATTATATGCATCCAGCTGGTTGCCCAAGTTCCAGCCCAACCCGAGGCTTGCGGCAACATCATAAGGCGTTTCGCCCGATACAGTTGCCGAAACCACTGTCTCTCCCTCAGAACCTGTGCCCGCATTGTCTGAACAAGATGCGAACAGCATTATTCCCATCAGGGATACGATAAACAAAAACAAATAATTACGTATTTTTCTCATAAATTCAATATTACAAGATGAAAAGGTTATCAATCGTGAACGTTACGGCATCCGGATTTCTCCACTCTTTCCTCTTGAATCGGAACCAACGGAGCCCCCCTTTTTCCGTCCGAAGTCCACTTGTTTTCTATCCGTTGCGAAGATACGAAAATAAGTGGGATTTTCACCAACTGATGTCAACTAAAAGCAAGATACACTCACGAAGATTTTGCAGCCATCTCTTTTCTTCCATCTGTTTAGACTTTAATTGGCGTATATATGAATACGGGGCTAAAGTAAAGCTGATACAAATTATATTACAGACTGGTTCCGTTTCACCGAACAGAATAATGCCAAATCACCGAAAAAAGAGCAGGGTAAAGTCTGAATTACCGAATTATTTTAAGTCATATTGCCGAAAAATACTATTCCAAATTACCGAACATAATTTTTTTGATTACCTTTGTAAGAGTAAATACTCTGATTTATGGATGGTTACAGACCTAGAATAATGGATGGCCTGCTTGAAAAGAAGTTGCAAGCAAAAGGAGCCGTGCTGA
>CAYNBZ010000026.1:0-29691 GCA_964395975.1 uncultured Muribaculaceae bacterium
AAAACTTATGTAAAGGAGACTTTTCCATAAGTACAAAATTTTAAAAAGTTAGACAATAAAACAATAAATACTTGTACAAGCGGGGGCATGCCCTTCAGGCCTTGTGCTTGAACGCCACAAATATAATATAATATAATATAATATAATATATTAGCTAAAATACCTTTCATAAAGTTAAGAAAACACCAACAGAAGTATGTAAGGACATTCAGTAAATACCATAAAATTAGCCAACTAATTCATGCACAAAGTGTTGCGAATTAGTTGGCTTTTGTGTGTCTTTAGGTAGGGATATTCAGTAAATGTCCCTATTTTTTCTAAAGAATTAAATCTCCAAGCAATTTCATTGCCTCAAACCGTCCTGAATTAATTAATGAAGGGTAATGAGCATCAGAGTTGACTACATATTCGGCTCCACTGGTTTTCAACAAATTAAAATATTTCAGGTTTGGAAAGAACCTGTTGTGTTCTGAATATGCTTTTGTATTTATTTCTATTATAAGGTGATTGTCCATTATCGCCTCAAATGTTTGCATAAATAAATCTTCATACCATTTTTCATTTTCAATACCATCCCAAAAATGCCCTGCGTTATGCCCTATTTTGTCAAAATGCCCTATAATATCAAACCCTCCGGCTTCAATCATCTCAATTGACTGATGATAAAAACTTTCTACAACAGCTTTAATGTCATTATAAAAATATAATTCCATTTTCTTCTTGAATGACTGATAATTCCCATCTATATCAATATATAAGCTTTTATCGTCAAATGAAGGAATAAAGTGAACAGAGCCAATGCGGTAATCTAATGGCAACGAATCGAAATATTCATTTGAAGGTCCCCATTGTTTACCCAAATAATCAATTTCCATCGACAAATACAAATTAATTTTATTTCCATACTTGTCTTTTAATCGATTATATTCTGCTATATATTCATTTGCGGCATCTTTGTGCATATTACAAGGCGAATCAAATGGAATCGGAGAATGCGGGCTGAAGCCATAATCGGTAAAATGTTCATTTATAGCTTCTTTAACAAAATCCTCCATATCGGCATGACCATCGCAAAACTGCGTATGCGAATGAAAATTATAAAATATGCAGTGTTCCTTAATTTGCTTGAAATCTATCATGTTTTCCGACGTATAAACATAAGATTAGCCGTTAGTATTTTAGAATAACGGCCAATCTTTTTATTTTATATTATTATTTCCCTTGTGTACTCACAGGTTTTGCAATAGATTCACGCATTGAAGTATCTGCTTCAATATTCTTCATCTTATAATAATCCATTATCCCTAGATTTCCACTTCTGAATGCTTCTGCCATTGCTTTGGGTACTTCTGCCTCTGCTTCAATAACTTTGGCTTTGGCTTCTTGTGCCTTGGCCTTCATTTCTTGTTCCAATGCTATGGCCATTGCCCGCCTTTCCTCAGCCTTGGCTTGAGCTATATTCTTATCAGCCTGAGCTTGATCCATTTGCAACATTGCGCCAATATTTTTGCCTATGTCAATATCGGCAATGTCTATCGATAAAATCTCAAATGCCGTACCGGAGTCAAGGCCTTTCTTCAAAACAAGTTTTGAAATTGAATCTGGATTCTCAAGGACTTGTTTGTGGCTTTCAGATGATCCGATTGAAGACACAATTCCTTCTCCGACACGAGCTAAAACCGTGTCCTCTCCTGCGCCACCAACCAATTGACGGATATTAGCCCTCACCGTCACACGTGCTTTGGTAATCAATTGAATGCCATCTTTTGCTACTGCTGTTACGGGAGGTGTGTCTATCACCTTAGGATTTACCGACATTTGCACAGCCTGAAAAACATCACGCCCTGCCAAATCAATTGCTGTTGCCATCTTGAACCCTAAATCGATGTTAGCCTTTGCTGCCGATACAAGTGCATGTACAACTTTTTCCACATTCCCTCCGGCAAGATAGTGAGCTTCGAGGTCATCCCTGTTAACATCGCTGAGCCCTGCTTTATGGGCTTCAATCATAGCACGTACAATGACATTAGCCGGGACTTTCCTTATTCGCATCAAAAAGAGTTGAATAAGAGAAATCTTGACACCCGACACTCGTGCCGAAATCCATAAAAAGAACGGAACGTAATAAAAAAATATGCCTAATGCCACTAATGCTATAAGCACTAAAAAAAATAGAGTTATTTCCATACTAAACATATTAGAAAGTTTTTATTATTTTATTTCCAATTTTCTTATAATATTTGCAATCTGTTCTATTTTTTCGGGATATGAGTCAACAGCATTTTCAAGCTTGAGGATTTCGTTTCTCAACGTGCTTCTTTGAGCACCGGATACTTTTGAATATTGCTGCCGTAATCGCTTTAATCGCTCTTCATCACTCAACTGTTTTTGTTGCATGGCCACCAACTCTTCCATATGATGACGCGCTTCAGTGCTCTTGAATTGGTCAAAGCGCGTATATTTAACCCCATTTTTCAAATGAAATATAAAATCTTGTCGTTGTTCTTCACGTTTGGTTTGTGTCAACGATTTTATTTCTTGCAATTTAGCAAGATAGTTATTACCGTCCCACGTGACCTCAATGTTTTCTATTTTTGCATAAGAAGTAAGATTTGGATCTTCGGGACTGTAATTTACTCTTACGTCATTAGGAATATACACGTATATAGTAACTTTTCCCGGGATTTGATTACGATCGGTTGCCCACCATCCTACACCCGTAAACTCATCAATGACAAGCATATAATCATCAAAAGGAGAATTAAAGGGCATTCCTATATTTTGAGGCGGATAATATTTTCCGGTTCCTGTATCTTTACGGCTGATAAAAATGTCATATCCTCCTATAGATTCCGAACCATTGTTGGCATAATATAGAGTTGTTCCGTCTGTCAACATAAATGGATATGATGAATCTCCATCAATGTTAACGGCATCATCAAGTTTAATCGCACTGTCCCAATTGCCGCCATATAATTTTTGCATTTCATATATGTTCTGTCTTTTAATCGTATCTTCATCAGAAACAAAAGTAGCCATACCCCACATCATTCTTGATTTGCTTTCGGGCATGAATACTACCGAAACGCTATCGTCAATATGGAATGGAAGTATTTCTTGACCTTTCAACGTTCCAACACCTTGTGACAAACAATAATACTTAAAAAACTCATCTTTATCCACAACAATACTATCTATTATTGCGATCTTTTCTACATGATTAAGCATTACCTTGGCTTTGAGCATCCGGTTTTCTAATTCTGACACATCGTCAGACAAACTTTTTTTCAATCTTGTCATCTCGCTTTTATATTGGCCAAGCAATTGACTCCCCTTTTCAAAATTATAATCATAAAAAGCTATCAGAGCCAAATACTTATAAGCCTCAACCACTCGTTTCGATTTGGCAAATTCAAAGTATTTGGTGGCTTCACTTATGCGATTAAGATTGAACAGACAGACTCCTATCCATTGATTTACCGAAGCATTGCTTTTATTCTTGTTATACTGCTCTTCAAGCAATGGCAATGCCGCCTCATAATCTCCCGAGAGATATACTTTTTTTGCTTCGTCCAAGGTCGCTCCTTGTGACAAACTTATGGTCAAAAACATTATGACAAATGCTATTATTCTCATATTAGCCCTGCGTAATTAGTACAATTCAAAAATAACTAATTAATTTGTCATAGCAAAAAATATATCATTCTTTAAATAAATATTTATCTAAACTTGAGTTTGTATGAGATTAAAACATCTTATTAATGCTATCGATTGTCATTATGCTAATGATGGTTTTGCCATCATTAGCATAATTGGGTGTGTCAAGTTGTAACAAGTCTCCTATTAAAGTGTCCATTTCTTTGTGCGACAATGACCTGCCATATGGAATGGCAGCCTTTTCGGCAAGAACCATGGCTATATGTTCTTTGACACGTAGTGATACCGCTTTTCCGCCCTCAGTTACAGAGTCGATTACTTGCAGCAACAAGTCCTTTACGTCTAATCCTTCAACACATGCCGGAGTTCCATTTATGGCCCAATCGGTACCGCCGAGACAGGACAAATTAAATCCCACATTCTCCAAATCTTCTTGAAGACTTTCAAGTACCATATTTTGTGAAACCGATAATTGTAACATTTCAGGAAACATTATGCGCTGAGATATAGAACTCCTTCCTGACATCTGCTTTAAGAATTTTTCCGACAATACCTTGACATGGGCACGATGCTGATCAACAATCATCATTCCCGATTTGACCTGAGATACTATATATTTGTTTTGAATTTGTATAAAATCGGCATTATCAATATTCGAGAGCTGCAGTGTATTTTCATCACTACTTAACGTCCCAATCTCCTCCGCATTAGCCATCATCTCATAACTTTCCTGACGTGAAGATTCAAACCTTTGGTACAATTTTTCCCAATCGACCACTGGATCCACTTTTGCAGTATTGCCACTCTTCCCGTTTTTTTCGAAAGGATTATATGCAGTATCAATTTCAATTTTAGGTAGTTCCGGCATTGAAGGCTTATTCCGTTCTATGTGGAACACCGGAATTTCCGGGGCATCATCAGTATCAAAATCAATCGAAGGAACTACACTGAATCGCCCTAATGATTCCTTTACCGCTGCCGACAGAATCTGCCATATAGGCAATTCGTTTTCAAATTTTATTTCAGTCTTTGTCGGATGTATATTGACATCTATTGTTTCGGGATCTACTGAAAAATATAAGAAATAGTTGGGCTGCATACTTTCAGGTATTAATTGCTCATAACTCGATAATACAGCCTTATGGAAGTATGGATGACGCATATATCGTCCATTAACAAAAAAATATTGCAAGAAATTCCGTTTGCGTGCATTTTCAGGTTTACTTATAAATCCCTCTATTCGTACTAATGTAGTATCGATTGAAATAGGAATCAACTGCTCTTCTATTTTATTGCCAAATAGTTGCATTACCCTTTGCTTTATATTTCCCGGCAATAATTTGTACAATATACTGTCATTATTGTATAATGTAAATTCCACAGTTGGATTGACTAATGCCAATCGTTCAAATTCCTTGACTATATTTGCCAATTCTATTTTTGGTGACTTCAGAAACTTACGTCGAGCCGGAACATTAAAAAATAGGTTTTTCACCATAAAATTACATCCGACAGGGCATACATCTGCTTCTTGACTTTCACATTTAGATCCACTTATAGTGATATGAGTCCCTATTTCGTTTCCACGCTTAGTTGTCCGCAATTCGAGTTGAGACACTGCAGCAATAGATGCCAATGCCTCCCCACGAAATCCCATTGTGTGCAAAGCGAACAAATCGGATGCGCTTCTGATTTTCGATGTCGAATGGCGTTCAAATGCCAGTCTGGCATCAGTATCGCTCATTCCATCACCATTATCAACGACTTGTATCAGAGTTCGTCCGGCTTCTTTAAGAATAATTGTAATATTGTTGGCGTGAGCATCAATAGAGTTTTCCACGAGCTCTTTTATTACCGATGCAGGACGCTGTATCACTTCCCCTGCAGCAATCTGGTTGGCCACCGAATCTGGCAACAACTTTATTACATCGCTCATATCGTTATCTTCCTAATGAATTTAATTCCTATGCACACGCCTGTTATTTGTCGGTGCATTAAATAGTTCTTCCATCTCTTTTGGTATTATAAATATATCATCCGGATGCTTCGGCCTTAAAACATCATACCATGCAAACCCTGCTAAATAATATTGTGACTTTTTTGCCAAATATAATGGCGTTACATTTCCCGTTACTTCGGGCCACATGGTTATTTTATCAATTTCCCGTTGCGGTTTTAAAAGCATTATCATATAACTGCTTTCAGCATCAACAAGTTTATTATACGTGGAATCTTCTTCCATTGGGTACATTAACAATTGTACATTTCCACTCACATCGAGCCTTCGCAATTCTTGGTCGATAAAATAGGCTTTCATTTCCTTTCCCGATAATTGGTTAAAAAATACCTCACCTATGAATTCCGCCATAAAGCCATAATCTGGCAATAATGCATAATCTACAGTGGAATCATTCATGTGCATGTATATAGCATTACCGGTTATTTGCCTCTCGTCACTCCATAATATCGCATGACGATCCATATACAGCATCGAATCACGTTGGACGTAAGTCATCGAATCACACAGCCCTTGTATATTGAATCTGAAAAAACGCACATTAGGTTCGGCAATCATTACACGTGACGAATCCTCAAGCATGTATGTACGTATCGTATCTCCATGTAAATAAAGCGTATCGGCATTATAGACTTCTCTGGCACGTGCCCTCAATGTTGCAAATGATTTATTTTCTCGTTCATTATGAAACCCATAATTTCCATCCAGAATGGAGTTGTGGATAGAGTCGATCAAAACCATATTGCCGAAAGCCTCGCCAAAACCGGCATTTCTGTCATAGTATAAAGTGTCGCCTGTTAATTTTATACCATTATTTCCAACCAACAACGAGCGGTCATACAATGTAGCCTTTTCTTCGTCAGTGTCATACCATCCGCGTTGTGAATATATTATATTGCTGTCTGATACAATAGTTGTAGGACCAACTATATTTGCTATGTGTGTGTTTGTGTTGTAATGCAATGTATCGGTACGCATCACATATTTTTCATTTATCAGTTCCACGTCAAATAGGAATTCTGCATCCTTAGTATCGGGGTCATACTGTCCGTATATCGAAACCAACTCATTCTCGCTATCTATTATACGACCTCCTTCAAAATAATAACCCAAATTTTCTACCATGTCATAATCAAGGCTGTCGGTATATAATGTCATGTCATTATTTTCGAGCCTGACATTATAACGCAATTGTGCTATTTCATCAATGCCGCTATAATACATGACATCGGAATACACAAAAAGTGTATCACCCTGATTCATCTTGACATTCCCGAAAGCATCGAGAGAACTGCTCGAATCATAAAAATAAGCACTATCACAATACATAAAAAAACCTTCTTTGCGAAAAACCACATTACCCCGTAAAATTTGGTACTCGGTACTGATTTTTTCATCTGCTACAAGAAAATCGGCATGTTCAAGGAACACCTTGTTTTTTTGCTGACGGTCGGCCAATGGTATTTGCGGTGCAACAACCTTATCGCGACCGTTTCTATCTTGTGCCCAAGTGCTACTACCAAATACGACATCACACAAAGAAACAGCCAAAAGGCATAAGACCCCGATTAAGACCTTATGCCCTGTTTTAGAAAATATTTTTTTAAAAAGCATCTTGTTTGCTATATCTCCTTACTGTTTAATCCAATCATATTGGAACTCGCAATCGCGCCACCCATCTTCGATTCTTACGTAAGTTTCCTTTTGTTTTTTCTTTATCCAATCTTCAATGACCTTAGCCTTTGCACTATTTTCATACATGGAACGTATCATTTGATAGTCTTCACTCAGATTGGCCTTATGACCTTCAATGCGATTTTTCAATTTAACTATCGCTACTATTTCTTTGTTACTACTTTGGTCAATCATTATAAATGGTTTTGATATCTCATTTACTTGCAAGGTATCGACCACTTTTGCCACTTCTTGAGGTAGGGCCGACATCTCAAAACGAGTACCACCCATTTGTTGGTTAACCATTAAGCCATTATTGTTCTTTGTGTTTTTATCTTGTGATATATATTGAGCTCCAATTTCAAACGGAAACTTTTCATCAATAATGTCGGTTCTAATTGAGTCGAGCCTGTTTAAAGCATCAGTCAAATCTTTATCCGACACTTTAGGACGTAAAAGGATATGTCGAGTGTTGATTCTGTCACCTCGTTTCTCTATCAATTGAATGATATGAAAACCAAATTCTGTTTCAACAATCTTTGACACTCTTTTGGTGTCATTCAAGTTAAAAGCAACACTGGCATATTCGGGAACTAATTCACCGCGACCTTTAAATCCGATTTCACCACCATATATCGAAGAGCCATCTTCAGAATATAATATCGCTAAAGTAGAGAAATCATTCTCTCCCGAATTTATGCGATCGGAATAATCACGTAAACGGGCTTTTACATCATCAATTTCTTGTTGTGGTATAACCGGATTAAGTGTTATGATTTGAACCTCTACTTGCAGCGGTACAAACGGAATACTATCAGACGATAATGACGAAAAATATTTACGCACATCCGATGGAGTCGCTTTAATATCGGCCGTTAAATTCCTTTGTACTTCTTGGATTGAATACTGATCCCGTATTACATCCATCATTTGTTCCCTCAATTCCTGTAAAGGTTTCCTGAAATATTCTTCTACTTTTTCCTTGGAACCAAGATTTGCAATAAAATAATTTATACGACTGTCAGCCTGTTGCATAACCATAGCATCTTGCACCTCAACGGTATCAATCTTTGCCTGATGTAGAAACAGTTTGTTTATCGCAATCTGCTCTGGAATTACGCAGTATGGATTGCCATCCAATGATTGCTTTTCATACTGCATTTGCATATATTGTTCTTCTATTTCCGATTTATAAATGGGTTCATCTCCTACAACCCAAGCGACTTCTTCTATCACATTATTTTGCGCCATTGACATCATTGTTGACGCAATTACAATAAATACTCCTGAAAAAAAATTTGTTTTCACTATATTTTAGTTGTTTGTTTTATTTTGGTGTAACAATACCTATTTATACCACTGCAAAGATATTAGTTTTTTATCATTAATAAAGCTGTCGCCAGTCATTTTCGTATTTTTTACCACTGTGAAACAAATAGCATCACCCGTAGTTAAAAAAAGTGCTTCCTCTGATGCTTTCCAAGAAAAACACCAGAGGAAACACTCAGAAAAAATATGAATCCTTTATTTGATTTTTTTCAACACTTTCTTATTAATTTTCACCCTATATTTATCTTTTAATTGAGCAATCCATTGATTTTCTAACTCATTCTGATAATCGGCTGTTACCTGTCCTCTGACATCATTTACTTCTTCCGGCTGTTCAATTATCCTGCCTTCAAATTCAAAGAAAATTGGCAATTTACCACTCGGCGTAGCCTTTGGTCCGTTAAATCGTAGTTCATCGACTACGGCATTTTCTCCTTTCTTCGCCAAAAGACGCTCAATCCTTATATCCCGCTTAAATTGTTTACGCAATGATTGGAACAATGAATCTCGGTCTGTTATTTGTATGGCATTCATGATTTCATCCTTTAACGAATCATTGCTTGTGTATATTATGTATCCCTTGAATCTGGGCTCGGTCCAGACATATTTGCTTCTATTATTATTGAAAAATGCTTCCAGACCTTCTGTATCACGATTTGCCTTATCCCACACATTGCGATTACTTATCTCAAATAGCATCATTCCATCGAAATACTCATTAAGAAGATTTCTATAATCGGGATATTTATCACTCAACTTGCTTGTTTCATAGTCGATGATAATTGTATCTATCACTTTTGCCTTTATATTATTTATATATCCGATTATGGCATCTTTTCCCATCGTCAAACTCGGATTTAGTTGGCTAAGCACCGCCTGCGATGATATTGTCGTATCGGCAAAAGAGAATGCTTCACACTTAATATTGCTTTGCAGTCTTTCTATTAAGACAGAATCATATTTTCCATAAGTTTCTATCTCTGATTTGACGAGATTTATAAATTCCGGATTTTCTTTCAAGCCATATTCATTCTTTAATTGTTTTAATTTTTCCTCTCTTGGCTTATTGGCTCGTTCATCACGCTTCATCATCCGCAATATCGCTTCGTAACTATCAGCAAAAGACCCCACACCACGACTATCCAACTTTTTCACTATATGAATACCATATTGGGTTGCAAATGGTTTAGATATGGAATCTTTTGAAAGTTCAAATGCCACTCGTTCAAATTCGGGTACCATTACACCAGTACCAAACCAACGCAATTGGCCGCCTTGTTGCGCAGATCCGGGGTCTTCAGATTCCTTCTTAGCCACTTCTTCAAAATTTGCTCCACTTTTCACCACATCGTATATGCTGTCCATTACCGACAATATAGTCGCTTTTATAGAATCGTTAGCATTACGAGGATAAAGTTTTAAAATGTGTTCAACGAGCACTTCACCCTGAGCAGGTCGTGTTCCAAGTACTTTTATCAAATGAACACCTACTGTAGATTTCACAATTGTCATTTCACCCACAGGCGTAGAATATGCTGCGTTTTCAAAAGAATATGGCGTTCTTCCCACGGTTAAAAATCCCAAATGGCCATGATTGCGTTGCGCGCCACGATCAACAGAATATTTCACCGCTAAATCTCCAAAATCTTCGCCATTCAGCACACATTGTTTTAAACTGTCTAATTTTGCAACTGTTTGTTGCATTTCATATTCAGGAACCAATGGCAACATGATATGGGCAACATCAACCTCCGTTTTCATTCTTTCGTATGTTTCTATTGCCAATTTTTCAATAACGGTGCTGTCTTGGAGATAAGGTGCTGCAAGTTCGTTTTGATAAGTAGTAAATTCCTTCCTGAACGTACTTGTCGTGTCAATACCTGCCGCTTTGGCATCTTCAACTTTTAACTTGTAAGTAATGAATCTTTCAACATATTCATCAAGCGTTTCCTGTTCAAGCTGTTGCTGGCTATTTTTATGATACAGGTATTCAAATTCAGACAGACTTACTGCATCATTTCCGACTTCCATTAATATTGGGTCATCGTTATTTGCCAATGATGGTATCACACAAAGTAAAGCAATGGGTAATGTAAGCAATTTAAATACTTTCATATAATTTTTATTTTCGATTTAAATATCAAAGTTTACACTATTATTAATAACGGAACCTTTTCGGGAAAATTATGTGTTCGCATATGAATATAACACATAAAAAGGGTGTAAGACCATTGCTCTTAGAGCAACCATGTACTTCTTTGATATTTTATAATCCAATTTTAACTGCGACTGTAATTTGGAGCCTCACTCGTTATTGTAACATCATGAGGATGACTTTCTGCAACACCGGCACTTGTTATGCGTGTAAATTTGGCATTATGCAAATCATCTATGGTTGCCGCTCCGCAATATCCCATTCCTGCACGCAATCCACCGAGCATTTGGTAAGCTACCTCATATAACGTACCCTTATAAGGTACACGAGCTGCTATGCCCTCTGGAACCAATTTCTTTGAATTGGTAACATTAGATTGAAAATATCGGTCTTTTGAACCTTTCTCCATAGCCTCAAGTGACCCCATTCCACGATAAGATTTATACTTACGACCATTGAATATGATTGTTTCACCCGGGGATTCTTCTACTCCTGCAAACATGCCGCCGAGCATGACAGAATTAGCACCTGCCGCCAAGGCTTTAACTATATCACCAGAATATCGAATTCCGCCATCGGCAATCAACGGAACACCAGACCCTTGTAATGCTTGATACACATCATATACAGCCGACAATTGAGGAACTCCTATACCCGCTATCACTCGTGTTGTGCAAATTGACCCCGGACCAATTCCAACTTTAACGCCATCGGCACCATTATCAACTAAGAACTTGGCCGCATCGCCAGTTGCAATATTACCAACTACGACATCTATTTCAGGGAATGAAGCCTTTACATCTCTCAAGACAGCCACGACCCCCTTTGAATGACCATGTGCCGTGTCAATGACTATTGCATCCACACCTGCCTTTACAAGGGCTTCTGCACGCTGCAAACTGTCATTTGTAACACCAATTCCGGCAGCTACTCTCAATCTGCCAAGGTGGTCTTTACAAGCATTGGGTTTGTCCTTAGCCTTTGTTATATCCTTATATGTCACAAGACCTACTAGTTTGCCATTTTTGTCAATCACCGGCAGCTTTTCAATCTTATGGCGTTGAAGTATGTCTGCAGCTTCTTCAAGGTTTGTTGACTGGCTTGTTGTTATAAGGTTTTCATGCGTCATCACCTCATCGATAGGCCTGTTAAGATTTCGTTCAAAGCGTAAATCTCTGTTAGTTACAATACCTACAAGATAGCCATTATCATCGACAACAGGTATGCCTCCAATCTTGTACTCTTTCATCATGACCAAAGCATCGTTTACCGTAGAGCCACGAGAAATAGTAACAGGGTCGTATATCATGCCGTTTTCTGCCCTTTTTACCATATGTACTTGCCTGGCCTGCTCGTCAATGCTCATGTTTTTATGTATAACACCAATACCACCTTCCCGAGCTATGGCTATGGCAAGTTGAGCTTCGGTAACGGTATCCATTGCCGCCGAAACAAGTGGCACATTAAGACTGATGTTGCGGGAAAAATTTGCTGATAAGTCTACACTATTTGGCAAAACTTCAGAATAAGCCGGAATCAAGAGGACATCATCAAAAGTGAGTCCATCCATCTTTACACGATCTGCAATAAATGACATAAAAAGGTAATATTTTAATTTTAATATTAATATTATGATTCTTTTCGATAATGTTCATGCAGTACTTACTCAATACAGAAAATAAATATTATTCCTAATGACTGCCTTGTTACATCATTATTGCCTACAAATATACTAATTATACTTAATTCCAAAGAAAAACAAAATCCCTATTTAATGTTTTTTATCTAATACACAAAACAAAATCAGGACAATGATATAATTTCACCATCCTGAAATTCATTTCCCACTCACGGTCGTAATTAATTTCCCAATTCAGATAGGAATTTAATCCGAACAAGTCTTATTTCTTCTTCTGTGAAATCATTGCCGAGCTCTTTTACAGCAAGGCTTAAATCATCACTTTCGCTTTCTTTGAAATACTCAAATATTTCTTCTTGATGGTCATCATCCATTATTTCCGTTATAAAATAATCGATGTTTATTTTCGTACCGGCATAGACAATCACTTCTATTTCATCAAGCAATTCACTAAAATCAAGTCCTTTGGAATCTGCCAATTCATCAAGTGGAATACGACGGTCTATGCCATGTATTATAGATATCTTTAATTTACTTTTATTGGGCACGCTTCTTACGAGCATATCCTCCGGACGTTCTATCTCATTTTCTTCGACATGACGCTTGATGACCTCTACAAATTCTTTCCCATATCTTTTTGCTTTTCCCGGTCCTACCCCAGGTATATTAACCAATTCATCAAGGCTTATAGGATAAGTCGTAGCCATTGCATCAAGCGATTGGTCTTGAAAAATAACATACGGTGGCAGGTTGTACTGCTTTGCTATTTTTTTGCGAAGGTCTTTCAATATTGAACTTAATTCAGGATCGATGGCACACGATACTCCTCCTTTCGCTACCATTTCCTCCTCATCATTATCCGAAAAATCATTATCCTCGACAATTTTAAACGATGTAGGATTGTCAAGGAATTTTCTTCCGGCTTCAGTAACTTTCAATAGTCCGTAATTCTCAATGTCACGGTCAATGTACCCGGATATTATCGCTTGCTGTATAACAGCACCTAAAAATCGCTCGTCAGCCTTTTGTTGACAACCAAATACTTCAAGAGCCTCATGGTTGTATGATTTTATCTCGTTATTTTCTTTTCCGACCAATACGTTAATAACATAATCGGCCTTAAATTTTTCCTTCAATGCGACAATTGTTTCAATCACCGCACACAATTCATCCTTGGCTTCCTCTTTTTTCTTTGGATTTAAACAATTGTCACAGTTTCCACAATTGTCCTCTTTATATTCCTCGCCGAAATAATGAAGGAGTGTCTTTCTCCTGCATACCGACGACTCGGCATAAGAAGCTGTTTCAAGAAGTAATTGTTTGCCTATTTCTTGTTCAGCAATTGGCTTGCCTTGCATGAATTTCTCAAGTTTCTGAAGATCTTTGTTTGTGTAAAATGTAACACACAATCCTTCTCCTCCATCCCGACCGGCTCTACCTGTTTCTTGATAATATCCTTCAAGACTCTTCGGAATGTCATAATGGATTACAAATCTTACATCCGGTTTATCTATACCCATTCCGAAGGCAATAGTGGCTACTATTACATTCACATCTTCATGCAAAAAAGCATCTTGGTTGGCCGTTCGAGTAGCAGTATCCATTCCTGCATGGTATGGCAATGCTTTTATATCATTCACTTGCAATGCTTGTGCCAGTTCTTCTACTTTTTTCCGGCTCAAGCAATATATTATCCCTGATTTTCCCGGACGCTCTTTTATGAATTTAATAATATCCTTATCTATATTACTCGTCTTGTTTCTGACTTCATAATATAAGTTTGGACGATTAAACGAAGATTTGAACACCTTGGCAGAAGTCATTCCAAGATTTTTTTGTATGTCATGTTGCACCTTTGGCGTAGCGGTAGCCGTCAGAGCAATAATCGGACGTTTCCCTATTTCGTTAATAATGGGGCGTATCCTACGATATTCCGGTCTGAAGTCATGTCCCCATTCCGAAATACAGTGAGCTTCATCGATGGCATAAAAAGATATCTTTACGGTTTTAAGAAAATCAATGTTATCTTCTTTGGTCAAAGACTCCGGAGCTACGTATAATAATCGTGTTTTACCGCTGATAATATCTTGTTTCACTTGGTCGATAGCCTGTTTGTTAAGTGATGAATTTAGAAAGTGGGCAACTCCATCTTCATCGCTATAGTTACGCATAGCATCCACCTGATTTTTCATCAATGCAATCAATGGCGAAATTACAATTGCCGTCCCCTCCATTATCAACGACGGCAATTGGTAGCACAATGACTTTCCGCCCCCTGTAGGCATCAAAACAAAAGTATCGTTTTCATCAAGCAGGTTCTCCATTATTGCTTCTTGGTTTCCCTTGAATGTATCAAAACCGAAATACTTTTTCAACGTTGATGTTAGGAGTTCTTTATTTGCCATGTGTTAATGTAAATATTATATATTTGGTTGAACAAATATATAATTTCTTATTTGAAAAAACAAATATTCACCCCATAAAATCAATTCACTTGTTGTTGCATCATCATCTCGAAATTTGCTTTTTTCAATTGCAGTTGGGCATAATCTTTAGTAACGACAAATTCCTTTTTATCTTTAGACGGTGCTTCATACATTTCATCTATCATTATGGCTTCAACTATTGATCGTAATCCACGTGCACCAAGTTTAAACTCTATTGCTTTATCGACAATATAATCCAATGCCTGGTCATCAAACCGTAAATCCACTCCATCCATCTTAAATAATTTTATATACTGTTTGACTATGGCATTCTTCGGTTCCACAAGAATTCTTCTTAATGCGTCACGATCAAGTTCCTCCAAATTGGTCAATATTGGTAACCTACCGATTATTTCCGGAATCAGACCGAAGGAACGTAAATCCTGCGGTGTGACGTAATGCAATAATTTTTCACGAGCTATTCTCTTGTTTTCGGCATCAGCACCATAACCAACTGCATGTGTATTCAGCCTTAGTGCAATCTTGCGTTCAATACCTTCAAAAGCACCGCCACATATAAATAATATGTTTTTTGTATTAACAGCTATCATACGTTGCTCGGGATGCTTGCGCCCTCCCTGTGGGGGTACATTGACAATCGACCCTTCCAACAATTTCAACAATCCTTGTTGGACTCCTTCTCCACTTACATCACGTGTTATGGACGGATTGTCTCCCTTGCGTGCTATTTTATCTATCTCATCAATAAACACTATGCCGCGCTCAGCAAGTTTGACATCATAATCACATGCTTGAAGCAAACGTGTCAACAGACTCTCGATGTCCTCTCCTACATAACCGGCTTCCGTAAGTACAGTGGCATCCACAATTGCAAAAGGCACCTTTAAAAGCCTCGCTATGGTTTTTGCAATCAATGTTTTTCCAGTACCCGTAGGACCAACCATTATAATATTGGATTTTTCAATATCGACATCATCGTCTTTCTGAGCCAATCGCTTATAATGATTGTAAACGGCTACTGATATGTATTTTTTTGCCCGTTCCTGCCCTATGATATATTGGTCAAGGTATTCCTTTATTTCAATAGGTTTTGGAACATCATTAATATTAATATCATCTGCTTTATTTCCCTTGTGCCCGGCAAAATACTCTTGCGATATTTCATAAGCTTGCGCAGCACAATCACTACAAATACAGCCGTTCATTCCCGGCATAAGCAAGTCAACTTCACTTGCACTGCGCCCACAAAAGCTACAACATGTATCAGTTTTCTTAGCCATTGATTTGTGTCTTTTTGTTTGCCCTTTCAAGCACTTTGTCAATCATTCCATATTCAGCGGCTTCATGTGAAGTCATCCAATAATCGCGGTCAGAGTCTTTCAATATTTTATCAAATGGTTGACCCGAATGCTGAGATATTATGGAATACAGCTCGTCTTTCAATTTTAATATCTCACGAGCCGTAATTTCAATGTCAGAAGCCTGACCTTGTACACCTCCCATTGGCTGGTGTATCATTACCCGAGAATGTTTCAATGCAAAACGCTTCCCTTTCTCTCCGGCAACAAGAAGTACGGCTGCCATCGATGCTGCCATACCCGTACAAATGGTAGACACATCGCTCGATATATATTGCATAGTGTCATAGATTCCCAATCCAGCATACACCGATCCACCCGGTGAGTTGATGTATATAGAAACATCTTTACCGGGATCACAAGAATCAAGATAAAGCAACTGCGCCTGAATCACGTTGGCCGAATAATCATCTACCGTTGTACCTAAGAAAATAATGCGATCCATCATCAGTCGCGAAAAGACATCCATTTGAGCAACATTTAACTGACGCTCTTCAATAATTGTAGGAGATATATAACTTGAACTAATTTTGCTTGCATATTCATCGAGGGCGAGTCCATTCATGCCTAAATGCTTAATGGCATAATTTCTAAAATCTGCATTCATTTTTATTGCGTTTATATTTATTTGCGAAATATATTATAATTCAATAGCATTATCTATTTTTTCTGGCAATATTGCTATATCAATCACATCTTTTATTGTACTAACATAATGAAAATTAAGACCTTTCAAATACGTATCTTTAATCTCATCTATGTCCTTTTTGTTTTCCTTACACAACACTATATCTACAATGCCGGCTCGCTTAGCTGCTAATATTTTTTCCTTTATTCCGCCAACAGGCAATACTTTACCACGCAATGTGATTTCCCCTGTCATAGCAAGATTGGGGCGAACTTTCCGTTGCGTAAAAGTTGAAACGAGAGAAGTAACCATCGTCACACCGGCCGACGGGCCATCTTTCGGTATCGCACCTTCTGGCACATGAATATGAACATTGTATTTATCAAATAATTCATAATCTATGCCAAATAAAGAACTATGTGCTTTTAAATACTGAAGAGCAATCACTGCCGATTCTTTCATTACATCTCCAAGATTACCCGTAAGTGTGAGCTTTTCTCCTTTGCCCTTAGATATAGAAGATTCTACAAATAATATTTCTCCACCTACGGCAGTCCATGCCAATCCCGTTACGACACCGGCAAATTCATTACCCTCATATTTATCTCTAAAGTATTTTTCAGGACCGAGTAAGTCTTTCAGTTGCTCTACTGAAATTGTTGTCGGATACTCATCGTTTGATGCCTTCAACCTTGCGATTCTTCTCAAAACCTGGGCAATAGTTTTGTCTAACTGACGTACACCGGATTCTCGCGTATATGAATCAATAATTTTGGCGATTGTCGCTTTTGGGAAATCAATCTCTTTAGGTGCAAATCCATGTTCGGTAAGTTGCTTCGTAATCAAATGCTTACGGGCTATTTCTATTTTTTCTTCTTGAATATAACCATTTATTTCGATTAATTCCATCCTATCAAGAAGCGGTTGTGACAATTCCGATAATGAATTAGCTGTTGCAATAAAAAGAATTTTAGACAAATCGAAGTCTAAGTCGACATAATTATCATGGAAATGGCTGTTTTGCTCCGGATCCAGTACTTCAAGCAATGCCGATGACGGGTCACCCTTGAAATCCTGCCCGAGCTTGTCTATTTCGTCAAGTACAAATACAGGATTCGCACTTTCACTTTTGATGAGGCCTTGGATTATACGTCCAGGCATTGCTCCTATATAAGTACGGCGATGCCCCCGTATTTCGGCTTCATCATGCAATCCGCCTAATGAAATTCTTACATATTTGCGACTAAGGGCATCGGCAATGGATTTGCCTAAAGATGTTTTTCCTACTCCCGGAGGACCATACAAACATATAATCGGGGCTTTCATATCACCCCTCAATTTCAACACTGCAAGATGCTCCAATATGCGGTCTTTAACTTTTTCAAGTCCATAATGATCCTTATTAAGTTTCGATTCCACTTTTTTCAAATTGAAATTATCAACCGTGTAATCGTTCCACGGGAGATTGAGCAACGTGTCAAGGTAGGCATACTGCACCGAAAAATCCGGAGATTGCGGATTTATACGTTCTAACTTTTTAAGTTCTTTATCAAAAGCTTTTCCAGTTTCTTCATCCCAATGCTTTTCACTTGCTCGTTTTTGCAATTCGGCAATGTCATCATCAGCAGTGTTCCCCAATTCATCTTGAATCGTGCGAATCTGTTGCTGCAAAAAATGTTCCCTCTGCTGTTGCGATAAGTCTTCACGCGTTTTAGATTGAATGTCGGCCTTTATTGCCAACAACTGTGCCTGCTTGGATAAAATTGAATATAATTTATATGCCCGTTGCTTAATTTCTCTTTCCTCAAGCAGTTCTTGTTTTACCGAAGGCTCTATCGGAGAATTCACTGAAAGGAAATTAACCAAATAAACAGGATTGTCTATATTCTTGATTGCAAATGCCAATTCTTTGGCACCATCACCGATATTTTTCAGTATATCGAATGTTAGCTCCCTCAAGCTAATCATTAAAGCGTCAAATTCCTTATCATTCTCATCCGGCTGTATATCGTCAACCAACTCAATAACTCCTTTTAAAAAAGGTTCTTGAGCCGTAATTGCCTTCAGTTTGAAGCAAGAATGACCATGTAACAACACATTTGTCGTATTATCTGGCAGCTCAAATATCTTAATTATATCGGCTACGACTCCATAGTGATATAAATCTTCATACCCTGGATCTTCTGTTTTCCCATTTACCTGACACACCACCCCTATTTTAATTCTATTCTTTTGGGCATCTTGTATCAAGTTAAGTGACTTGCTACGTCCTACAGCCACCGGCAATGTCATTCCCGGGAAAAGCACCATGTTTCGCAAAGCAAGAATTGACATATTATCCATATCCATTTTCTCGCCTGACACATCGGCATCTTCACCTTTTATCTCCGTGAATATCTGCATTATATGTGGAGTTTCATCATTAGGTTCGTTATCAAAATCGTTGAAAAAGTTCATCATCTTTTACTCAGCTTACAGTTACATAAAAATATCAGCAAAATATATGCCAAATTTCAAAAAGTTCTTACGATTATAATTACTGACATAGGTAAGTCAATAATTATTTTTTTTCGAGATTTAATTTTTTAAGTACTGCCACACAATTACCTTTATTGTCATATAGCGCAATTTCAGAGCCATTAATTGGCTTACATGTTTCAACCGACTCAAGTGCAATAAGCAATTCTGTTTCAGTCTTCATGTTTTCACACATTTTCATACTTGATATCAATTGTTGAAATTGCACGCCCCAATCTTTCGAGTAATCCACATAAATAGTGCCATTTACTATATTGCACCCCGAGTTACCATGTAATGTAAGTTGGTCTATATCAATCACTAACTTCACATTCTCATCTTTGATCGTTTTGTCATTGATTTTTTCTACAGTCCATGCTCCATTCAAGAAATCAAGGTTTTGCTCCTTTAACGTAATCAACACATGCCCCTTACCGTCAAGCATATGTAAATATTTTATCTCGTTCTTTTCATACATTTTTATTGAAACCACATCGTTAAGAGCCTTCATTATCGTTTGTTCCGAGGTTTCACTATGGCAAAACATCATTGTAGAAATTATGTTGTCAAATGTTATATTACTGCCATTGCATGAAAATGCTCCATTTATGACATTACAACCATTATTTCCATAGAATCGGTTTTCGGCAAAATCGAAAATAATAAAAGGACGCTCAGTCGTATTAATTTTTTTGCCATTTACAGTTTTTATTGTCCACTCTCTTGCTATTTGTTCCATTTGGGCAGATATTGCCACTTCTCGCAATAAATCCTCTCCCTCGACAAACGTGCTGTCAGCAGTTTCTTGAACAACAGCAGAAGAACTACCCTTTTTCAATGTTCCACACCCCACGGCCACGATAGCCATAAATATGAAGATAGCAAATTTTATAGGCTTCATTTCTCTTTTCTTGGTTAAATTCCTATTCTTTTGCAAGATCCCAATGACGACGATAAGGATATTTAGTGGGACGGATAAGTAATCTTAGCGATGTTGAATACGTACAATAAGCCCAAATCCAGTTGATTAGTACCGTCAATTTATTTCTCATTCCAAGTATTGAAATCAAGTGAATAAACATCCACGTAACCCATGCAGGTCGCCCATACATATGCAATTTGTACAAATCGGCTACTGCCCTATTACGTCCAACCGTCGCCATCGCCCCTTTATCGTTATATTTGAATTCTTTATCAAATTTACCAGAATTTAAATTTTTGCAAAGGCAACGAGCCTGTTGTATAGCTACCTGTGCCAATTGTGGATAACCATGAGGGTACTTGGAACTTTCGAGATATGCTATATCGCCAAGGGCAAAAATATCATCACAACCTTTAACCCTATTATAAGCATCTACAATTAATCGCCCACCATGCGCATACACCGATTTGTCAAACCCATCGATATGTTCACCTGTAATTCCGGCAGTCCATATCAATGTTTCACAATACACTTCCTCCCCATCAGCAAATTTGACAATATTATTATCATAACTTACCATGGTAGTATTAAGTTTTACATCCACCATCAGATGCCCAAGATATTCATAAGCATGGCGGGATGCATCTTCGCTCATTGTACGTAACACACGGTCGGCACCCTCAACTATAAGAATTTTCAAATCTTCTTTTTCCAGTTCGGGATATTCTCGCGGAATGATATATCGCTTCATCTCTCCTATGGCTCCGGCTATTTCCACACCGGTAGGACCTGCGCCAATAACTACAAAACTCAATAATTGCCGTTTGCGTTCATGGTCGGTAGCCACACTTGCTCGTTCGAGCCTGTCGAGCATTTCATTTCTCAATCGTATGGCCTCGGCTACTGATTTAAGTGTATAAACCTTATCTCGCAAGTCATTCATGCCAAAAAAGTTGCTTGTTGTACCTGCGGCTATAATCAAATAGTCATACCCTATGGTTTCAAATTGGGTTGATATGGTTTTTGCGACAGTATCCACCTTCTTGACCTCCCCCATATGGAACCTGACATGCTTTAAGTGCCTCATCTCACGCCGAAATGGGAACGAAATGCTACCCGAATCAAGACCAGATGAAGCTATTTGATAAAAAAGCGGAGGAAATGAATGAAAATTATGTCTGTCTACAAGCGTTATGTCAAATTTATCTTTATCAAGAGCTTTTATCGCATTTATACCGGCAAAACCTCCACCGATAATTACTATGTGCTTTTTGCTGTTAATTCCTGTTTCCATTTCGTGTGCAATCCATCTAATCTAAATTATTTGATTATGCAAAATTCGTAATAATTATCGAAACATTATAATTCCGAATCAAAGAATTTTATGACGGATAATTGATATTAACCTCTGACATACATTCCAAGACCTCTTTTAAATATTTACGAGCCTCCCAATTTGCCATTGGCAGATTATTAAGCATGTAATTACCGCAATCATGTGCCGAAGCTCCAGGAATTTCCCCCCTGTAAGTTGCAATAAATGCAAACATTTCCGAAACGAGAGGAACAATATCAATCGATTTCAAATCACCTTGCAATAACAAATAGAAGCCTGTACAGCATCCCATAGGACCAAAGTATATAACATTGTGTCCCCACTCGGAATGATTGCGTAAGAATGTGGCACCAAGGTGCTCTATAGTGTGTATAGCTGCCTGCCCAATTGCCGGTTCACGGTTAGGCTCTTTCATACGAATATCGAAGGTTGTCACCACATCACCTTTATCCAAGTAATCCTTCCTTGATACGTACACTCCTCTCAATAATCTCGTATGGTCTATTTTAAAACTATCAATCTTTTCCATTTTGATTTTGCTTTTTGCACTTATGACAATATTTCAAGCATACGCTTAACAGTTTCAAATGTGTATTCTGGAGCTGCAGACCAAAAATCATCATACTGCTTCGAGTTGTCATGGCTTGCTCCAGGCGAATCACTAATCACACGCATACATAGCATTGGGACATTATTTTTGCTACAGACATGAGCAATTGCAGCCGATTCCATATCGACAGCAATTGCTTCGGGAAAATGTTTCTTTATATTATCAGCACTTTCCTTGCTGTCTATAAACTTATCTCCCGAGCAAAGCAAGCCATGTTTTACATTTTCCAACTTAGTTACAAGTTTCAATGCTTGAGGATCAGCTTTAAAATACAAAGGCATACCATCGGCTTGTCCATATATAGTACCAGGACCGCACCACACATCATGATATACAATATCATCGGCAATAACCATATCCATCACACAGATATTACCACCAACACCACCGGCTACACCGGTACTTATTACAAGGTCAATATCGTAATTATTCAACAATACCATTGTAGAAATAGCAGCATTAACCTTACCTATACCACATTCCATTACCACCACATTGTGGCAGCCAATGTTTCCTACATGAAAACAGAATCCTAAACATTCTTTCAATTCGTGTCCCTCTATCATTGGCAGGAGCAACGACAGCTCCTTATTCATTGCCACTATTATACCTATCTGCATCTGATTTTTATTTTAATTAAAATGGGGTATAAAATTAATAATTTAGTATTTTTGCAACAACTAAAATGACATTAAAATAAAATGTTGCCAAGCATTGAAATCGAGCCTTCAATTATAAATGTTTGTCCGGAGTTAAAAATAGGCATGATTAGAGCAACCGTTACAAACACTCCAACACCAGATGCCTTATGGGACTTGATCATTGCTACCTGTCATAAAATACAACAAAATTACCAACTGGCCGACATAAACAAACGCCCGGCCATTGCAGCGACACGTCGATTATACAGGGCTTTTGGCAAAGATCCCAACAGATACAGAGTGGCAAGTGAGGCTCTATGTCGCCGGGCCATAAAAGAAAAGCAACTTTACCGCATTAATGCATTGGTCGATTTGATAAACCTTATTTCAATGGAAAGTGGCTATCCTATAAGTGGACTCGATGCTGATAAAATCTATGGCAACAAATTAACAATGGGTATTGGATACAGAGATGAAATGTTTGAAGGAATCGGACGTGGAAAATTAAATATAGAGGGGTTACCTGTTTACCGTGACAATTTAAGCGGAATCGCTACCCCAACAAGCGATGTAGAGCGTACCAAAATAAGCCTTTCAACTGCCACCGTACAAATCAATATCAACGCTTTTGCGCCTGAAATGCCTTTGGACAAAACGATGGCATGGTGTACCAATTTGATGCAAGAATACTGCACAGTGCGAGAAATAGAAACTTCAATCTTTATACCGATAAATAAATGAAAATACTAAAAGTAATATCATCCAACCCTAATGAACGATATATTGACATTGCTACAGATTCCCTCGTCAACGGAAAAATAATTATATATCCCACAGATTCGCTTTATGCTTTGGGATGTGATGCGCTAAACAACAATGTAATAGAGGTAATCTGTAAAACCAAAGGGATTCGCCCCGAAAAAACCAATTTATCTATCATATGCGAAAACATCAGCCAAGTGGCCGAATATGCAAGAATCGACAATACCACTTTTGCACTGATGAAAAACAACCTTCCGGGACCATTCACATTTATCTTACCGGCATTATCAAGATTGCCTAAAGCATTCAAAAAGCGTAAAACCGTTGGCATACGCATTCCTGCCAATAATGTGGCAATTAGTCTTGTTCACAAGCTCGGGCATCCAATAATGACCACATCCATTCAATTTGACGATGAAGATTTTGGTTGCGAGCCAGAATTAATTGCCGAACAATACTCAACAACTGCCGATTTGATTCTTGATGCCGGTCGTGGATATACTATCCCGTCCACAATCATAGACTGCACCGGCACGACTCCCGAAATTATACGTGAAGGTAAAGGAATATTGAAATAAAAAGCTCCAAAAATGTAACACTTTTCATAAAAAAGTCTGCCTTTTAGAAAAGATTAAAATCTAGTTGTATTTCAGTTAAATTTACGCAACTATTACACGTAAATTTATCTTCCATGATTTTTTATACTGAAAGAAAAAACATATATTTGTGTTGTAATCATACTTTAATATGGCATTGATTACAATACCTTTTAATACACATAAAAACTACATTTTTATGAATGTCGACAAGATTTTAGCCAACCTTGAGGCAAAGCACCCCGGAGAAAAGGAGTATTTGCAGGCAGTCAAAGAAGTCCTTATATCAGTCGAGGATATCTACAATGAGCATCCGGAATTTGAAAAGGCGAAAATAATTGAACGAATGGTTGAGCCCGACAGGATCTTTACTTTCAGGGTAACATGGACAGACGATAACGGAGAAGTTCAAACCAATCTTGGATATAGAGTCCAATTTAACAATGCCATAGGTCCATACAAAGGTGGCATTCGATTCCATGCTTCAGTAAATTTGTCCATTCTTAAATTTTTGGGATTTGAACAAACTTTCAAAAATGCCTTGACTTCACTGCCAATGGGTGGCGGTAAAGGTGGTTCCGACTTCAGCCCGAGAGGCAAAAGCGATGCCGAAATAATGCGGTTTTGCCAAGCATTTATTCTCGAATTATGGAGAAATCTTGGTCCAGATCGTGATGTTCCGGCAGGTGATATAGGCGTAGGTGGACGCGAGGTCGGCTATATGTATGGAATGTATAAAAAACTTATGCAAGAACACACAGGCACATTTACAGGAAAAGGTCTTGACTTTGGCGGCTCCAAAATCCGTCCTGAAGCTACTGGATTCGGAGCCTGCTACTTTGTTCGCAATATGCTACGCACAATAGGCGAAGATTTCGCAGGCAAAACCGTTGCCCTTTCAGGTTTCGGAAATGTTGCATGGGGAGCCGCATTAAAAGCTACGCAATTAGGGGCAAAAGTCGTTACTATTTCAGGTCCTGACGGATATATTTACGACCCCAAAGGCATCTCAGGTGAAAAAATAGCCTATATGCTTGACTTGAGAGCAACCGGTGATGATATAGTTGCTCCATATGCCGATAAGTATCCTGAAGCTACATTTTATCCATGCCGACGACCATGGGAAGTAAAAGTCGACATTGCTATGCCTTGTGCAACTCAAAATGAAGTCGATAAAGAAGATGCCGAGAATTTGGTTAGGAACAATGTTCTTTGTGTAGGTGAAGTTTCAAATATGGGCTGTACCCCGGAGGCTATAGACACATTCATTTCAAACAAAATACCTTACGGTCCTGGGAAAGCAGTAAATGCCGGTGGCGTAGCTACTTCTGGTTTGGAAATGAGCCAAAATGCCATGCACTTATCGTGGTCTGAAAAAGAAGTTGATGACCGACTCCACGAAATAATGAATAACATTCACGAGCAATGTTTGAAATACGGTAAGGAGGACAACGGCTATATTAACTACATGAAAGGAGCTAATATTGCCGGCTTCATGAAAGTAGCTCACGCAATGCTTGGTCAGGGTGTTATTTGACTTCCTCAAAAACAAAGAAACCAAGGTATCTAAGAAACTGTTTTGAATTAATCCAAGAATAATTCGGGATATTCAGTAAATGTCCTCAAAAAATAAGATGGCATATGAAGATGATAGCGCATATCACTTCATATGCCATTTTTATTGCTATTTTAACGTGTTTTTTCACATACTTTTATCCGTCAGGAATACAAATCTCAATATAGATAAATCTCTATTCCATTTTAACATTCTTTTGGATTGTCTCCCCATCGATTCCTTCCAGGTTGGCTATCAGTACAAAATAAAACAAGCAACCATATAGTGCCTACAATAGGAACTAAACCAATCAAGTACATCCATCCACTTTTTCCAACATCATGAAGTCGTCTTACACATACAGATAGCGATGGAATAAACACTAAGATAGAATATAAATAGACAAATAATGCAAGTCCGAGAATGACATCTAATAACATTGCAACAAGTGCAAAAATAATATTAAACAGGTAAAACATCCAATACTCCCTACGGCGAGCTCTTCCCGAGAAATCAGCATACTGCCGCCAACATTTAAGATACCAATTCATAGCGATACATTTTATATTAAACATTATATTAATATGCACAACTTATCTGCAATATAAGTAAAATTTCTAAACATATGCAAGCAAGTTGCCGGAAATCTTTGACCTTACTAAGGCAAGTGTCCATGACATCCATTTCCTGAAGGATGTGAAGCTGAATTACAGCAACTGCACAATCATAGGCGACAAAGGGTATATAAGTGCTCGGGGGCGGTTGGATTTGTTTGAAACTGCCAACATCAGGTTGGAAGTGCCCCATACAAGAGCAATCAAAAAGACCGGAAACCGACATGTCCGGCTTTTGCCAAGGCAAGAAGGAGGATTGAGACTATTTTCTCGCAACTTTGCGACCGGTTCTTGATTACAAGAATTTATGCGAAAGACACAGACGGATTGTTTACCCGAATTATCGGCAAAATTAGCGCACTACAATCTTGCAATACATTAACTACAAAAACAACAAACCAACACGTATGATAATGAGGCTTGTACGTGGGTGCGAGTTTCTTAATAATTTCTACTGCGTTGTTCCATATCTTATTTTTCAGTGCCCTGCTTCTTTCACATTACTTAAATAGGGAGCATCAGAACTTTCGTTTTGATGCTCCCTATTTAAACTTGTTTTGCGGAGAGAACGAGATTCGAACTCGTGGTAGGATTACTCCTACGGCAGTTTAGCAAACTGCTGGTTTCAGCCACTCACCCATCTCTCCAGATTTGCGCTGATTTCCTCTTTGCGAGTGCAAAGTTAGACATTTTTATTTAATCATGCAAATGTGAAAGTAAAATATTTTTCCTATTTTTGTAAAAAACTCAACTATATGACCATATCAAGATATAAAAAACACATCATCTTATCGGCTATTATATTGGTTTTCATTACTATAGCGGCTGTATGCATAATACCATATTTTTATAGCAACGCAGGAAGCAAAACGGTGATATATATCCGTCCCGATATGGATCTCAAAACGCTTGGCGACACTCTGAGCATACATTATGGCAACGGATTTGCCAAACGCACGACACGCATACTGTCGTGGATGAAAGTAAACCCGTCATCGCGATGCGGAGCCTATACAATCGAATGCACCAACAATCCGATAACGACGGCACGCAAAATACGCAACTATGAACAAACACCTGTAAGATTCACATTCAACAATCTACGGTTGAAAGAGCAATTTGCACGAAGAGCATCTGAACAATTGATGATGCGACAAGACGATATTATGGCATTGCTATGCGACAGCTCGATATGCGCTTCATACGGTAAAACTCCGGCAACAATAACCAATATATTGCTTCCCGACACATATGAAGTGTATTGGAACATATCGCCCAAAGATTTGCTCAACCGTTTGCATCGCTATTATAACAGATTCTGGACCACCGAGCGCATCGACAAAGCAAAAGCAATAGGTTTAACTCCCGATGAGGTTCACACGTTAGCATCTATTGTGGAAGAAGAAACGGCAAAAAGTGATGAAATGGGCACAATTGCACGCCTGTACCTAAACAGACTTAAACGAGACATGTTGCTCCAAGCCGATCCGACAGTAAAATACGCAATCGGTGATTTTTCGATAAGACGCATCACCAAAGACATGCTTACTACTCCATCCCCGTACAATACTTACCTGAATGCAGGTCTTCCTCCCGGACCGATACGCATAGCATCGAAAGAAGCCATCGATGCCGTGCTTAATGCCCCGCAGCACAATTATCTGTATATGTGTGCCCGTGATGATTTTTCGGGATACCACAATTTCACGACTTCCTATTCACAACATCTTGTAAATGCAAAACGTTATCAGAAAGCACTGAACCAACAAGGAATAAAATAGCACAAACATATTATGAAAAAAGGAAACGACTCTCAAGAAGACAAGTTGGTGGTATTTGGAGAATATGCCAACGAAGCAGAGGCAAGCATAGTAAAAGGCGTGCTCGAAACGAATGGCATACCATGCATAATAACCAACGGGCTGTTATCATCACTACTGCCAATGGCTCCATTGCGAGCCGGATTGGTAAGGGTCATGGTATTTGATTTCGACCTCGATTTGGCTCGAAAAATCATGGCATCGTCACCATGCGATAATAATGAACATTAGTGACTTAAGTAATCATGTGCATTCTCGGCCCGAAAGTACCTATCAATATGCCTACAATCACAGAACCGCCGGCCAATCCAAGTCTTACCGGTGTATCCATTCCCGGAATAAAGAAAGGTATCGACCCGATAATCAATCCCCTGTCATCCCAATGAATACCGATATCAGATTGGGCTCATTAAGGCTCTTCACAGCATTACCAAACACCTTCCCCACATTCTTTATCGAAGCCGCCTCGCCAACTACCGTCACCCTGTCGCCTATTTGAAATCTCAAAGCACAAGGGCGTTGTGCGCAAACGGATAGCCGCCTACCTGCAACGGATAAAGCGGACAAAGGCGGTGCGTGACGGGCTGATGGTGTTCAATCCCGTTCAAGACCTTCCAGAGAAGAACGTTTCCATGCGCCCGACAAGCACCGTGAATACCTGACTGCGGATGAATTGAAACGCTTTCCTATTTGAGACAAATATTTGTTTAGAGGACGATAAATCATCGTCATCCCCCTATTTTTGGCTTTCCCACTTAAAACTGAACTCATTTCCTTAAAGGTACAATAATTGATTGTAGATTATTCAAGGAAAATCATTAAATTTGTATCTAAAGCAATAAATTGAATTACAGTGGAAGACTTGAACCAGTTAAAATTAGTGTTGGTGAAGAAGAAAAGAACCAACAAATGGTTGGCGGAACAGTTGGGCGTTAATCAGACAACTGTTTCCAAATGGTGTACAAACACGACCCAGCCAGATTTGGCAACTCTGAAACGTATATCAGAGTTGTTGGAGGTTAGTGTGAGCGAGATTATCAACTTTGAATAAGATGTACGATTATGGGCAACACCAAATTTAATGAAAACACCAGAGTACAAGTTCCGGCAGCACTTCATCTGTGCAAGTTGGGTTACATTTATTTGGATAATATTTGCGCCTACGACACAAAGACAAATATCTTGACTGACGTTTTCTTGAATGCAGTAAAACGCCTTAATCCCGGATTGTCAAGTTCGGAAGCATCATTGTTGTTTGCCAAAATTGTCAATATTGTCAATAACGATGATTTGGGGCGTGAGTTTTACCATTTGCTTTCTGCAAACAGCGGAACGAAACTCATCGATTTTGAGAATCCCGAAAACAACGATTGGCATGTGACCACGGAGTTTACATGTGAAAATGAAGATACCG
>CAYNBZ010000027.1:0-29588 GCA_964395975.1 uncultured Muribaculaceae bacterium
TATCAGTATATTGAAGTTTTGCGAGATTTCTTGATTGCGTAAGTTAAAGTCCCGTCCGCACCGCAATAAATAAAATTAGAAAAGCTCTGATTCCGTCTGAAATCAGAGTTTTTTTGTTTTCTGATAGTGAAGATAGCGTTTTGTAGAAGTATGATAGCCTATTCAGGTATGACAAACCGGCAGAGTACCACTACACGCCAATGAGGGAAAATGGCTTATTGACAAGAATTGATGCGCCTTGTGTATTTACCATAAGGCTACTTTTGTGCTTGTGCCCAAATCAAGGAAGCAGAACCAAATCCCAATGCCTTAAAAACGCGGCTCATAGTTGGGAGCGTGATAATAGATTTGCCGCTTTTGAGCTATTACATTGAAATATCCGGTGCACTTGTTAATTGCGATTTTCATACCTCGCTATAGAAGAAACTGATAAGAGGTGTTACTGGTATGGTGAAAAATATGTTGGCAGTATTCGGTATGTAGTCGTTTTTGCTGTAAATTTGCGAAAAATAACAAATCTATGAAAATAATCAATTTTGCCGAGCAACAGTCGCTTGTGAGCCAGTATATGATGGAATTGCGTGATGTGAAGATGCAGACCGACCGCATGAGGTTTCGCCGGAATCTTGTACGCATAGGCGAGATTATGGCTTATGAAATCTCGAAGAGCCTGAATTATGATTCCGTCACCACCGTTACGCCGCTTGGTACGGTCAAGTGTGACGTTGTTGCCGACCAAGTGGTGCTTGCCACCATCTTGCGTGCCGGAGTGCCGTTCCACCAAGGATTCCTTAATTGCTTTGATAATGCGCAGAACGCCTTTGTCAGTGCTTATCGCAAGTATAAGCCGCATAGCGACGTTTTCGACATCCACATCGAGTATATTGCCTGCCCGCGCATAAGCGGCAAGACTGTGATTATAACCGACCCCATGCTTGCGACGGGCTCGTCGATGGAACTTGCCTACCAAGCCCTGCTCACCAAGGGGAAGCCGTCGCGGGTGCATGTGGCATCGGTGATTGCATCGCAACAGGCCATAGAATTTGTGCAGAAGCATTTCCCCGAAGAGATTACCACGGTGTGGGTCGGAGCAATAGACCCTTCGCTCAATGCCCATTCCTACATAGTGCCCGGTTTGGGCGATGCAGGTGATCTCGCTTATGGTGACAAAGAATAAAGAAATGGCATACCGCAACACTTGTCGTTGAAACACACGCTCCGGTCGGTTCGTGGTAGTGTGTTGTGGTATGCCATTCTGTACGCGCGTCAAAATGCGCACGTATATGTGATAGATTTTACACGGTCAGGATTTCCTTTTCTTTCAGTGCAAAAACTTCCTCGATTTTCTTCATATATCGGTCGTGAGTTTTTTGCAGTTTCTCTTCGGCATCTTTCTCCACATCTTCGGCCATTCCTTCCTTTACGGCCTTCTTCAGCCCGTCGATAGCTTCGCGGCGTGCGTTGCGCACCGATATCTTGGCTTGTTCGGCTTCGTTCTTCGATTGCTTCACGAGCGACTTGCGGCGTTCCTCGGTAAGCGGTGGAATGGATATGCGTATCACTTCGCCGTTGTTCTCTGGCATGATTCCAAGGTCGGAGTCGATGATTGCCTTTTCGATGACGCGGAACATTGATTTCTCCCACGGTGTGATGGTGATGGTGCGCGCATCGGGCACTGCCACGTTGGCCACGTTGCTTATTGGGGCTTGGCTGCCGTAATAATCCACACGGATGCCGTCAAGAATTTTAGGGTTGGCTTTCCCTGCACGAATTCGTGCAAGGGTCTCTTCGAGGTAGGCAACGGCAAGTTCCATTTTCTCCTCGGCAGGTTTGAGATAATGATTAACGTCGTTCATTTGATATATGATATTTTAGAAATGTTTTTGTTTTATTTGGTCGAGAAAATCGGTGTGGGCACAGAGTGGCGCACACTTTAGAATACCAGCGTTCCTGTCGGTTCGCCACTGAGCACACGGGCAAGGTTTCCCATGGTGTCCATGTCAAACACGATGATTGGCAGCTTGTTTTCCTTGCACAGTGTGGTGGCTGTGAGATCCATCACTTTCAGTCCGCGAGTGTATATTTCGTCATAACTGATTTCGTCGAACTTGGTGGCAGAAGGGTCTTTCTCGGGGTCGGCGGTATATATCCCATCGACACGTGTGCCCTTGAGCATCACATCGGCCTCCACTTCGATGCCGCGCAGTGCCGCACCCGTATCGGTGGTGAAGAACGGATTACCGGTTCCTCCGGCTATTATGGCCACTTTGCCGGCTTTCATGGCATCGATAGCTTTCCACTTGCTGTAATACTCGCCTATGGGAAACATATTGACTGCTGTGAATACCTGTGCTGCCTGCCCGATGCTTTCGAGCGCCGAACTCAAGGCGAGCGAGTTGATGACGGTGGCAAGCATACCCATCTGGTCGCCTTTAACCCTGTCCACACCGTGAGCCGCTCCCGCAAGACCTCGAAAAATGTTGCCGCCGCCAATAACGATGGCTATTTCCACGCCGTTGGATGAGGCTTCCTTGATTTGCCGTGCGTAATCGCCCACCCGTTGCGGGTCGATGCCATAGCCTTGGTTGCCCATGAGCGACTCACCGCTCAATTTCAGCAATATTCTTTTATATTTTGTCCTCATGTGTGTAAATTAAATGTGTGTATATATGAAAGTTTACAAATTTAGCATATTGCGCCCACAGTGCAAAATTTCGCTGCAAAAAACGACGGTGCGTCAGATAAGGTGCCTTGGATCTTACACATTCTGACACATACATATCGAAAGAGGGGAGGGTGTATCAGAACTTTCATTTTCTGACACACCCTCCCGTATTATGTGTGAGATTCCTGAAATTGTGGAATGCGCGTTTTCCCTTCTATGTGTTATTTCACAAGTTCCTTGTATGCTGTGCCATCAGACATCTTAACGATGTTCACGCCACGTTCGGGTTCGGCGAGCTTTCTGCCATCGATCGAGTAACGAGCCACTTCTACGGCTGCGCTGTCGGCTGCGGCGATATTGCTTACTGAGCTATAGCTCGGGTCAACGTAAACGGCGGCTTTGTTGGCATTGATGATTTCGCCATTTGCATTGAGTACCATGGCAACAACACGCAGATTGTTTACATTCTGTACGAGCGATTCACTCGTATAAAGGCTTTTTGCTTGGCTGAGGGTGAAAGTGTAGGAGTGATAGATGGTTTCTTCGGCAGTGATTTCCGATGGGATGCTACCGCTTACGCCCCGAATGTCGGGAGCAAGTATGACCACATCGTCAAATTCCAAACCGGTTATGGCAGAGCTACCCCTAGTGAACACTTCCCAATCGTCGCCGGTATAGTAATTGCTATATCCTGTGAAGTAATTAGTTTGTGTCCAATATGAGCCTGTGCCGCTCAGACTATCGGCAACCAGTGCGTATGCTATGCTGTAGTCGGCATCTTCAATCGACATTATAAAGGTAACTTCGCTGGTTACTTCTACAGTTTCGCCATCGAGCGACAAGTCGGCACTTAATTCTACTCCTACAGGCGTAGCCACGTTACATCTTTCGAGCCACTCGTCTTCAATGACCATGTCCCAGTCTGATGAAGAACCATGATATGGGTCGAGTTGATCGGTCGCACGGTCGAGATAGCAGGCAGGATAGCCGCTTACGCTTTGCGGTTCGGTAACGTTTGTTGCATCCATTGCATCAGCGTAGTGGTATGCAAGCCCGATAAAGTCGTCGGGATAGGCTGCATTCAAGCGTTTCATTGCGATGTATCCGCGAGGACAATAACCACACCATGTGCCGGTGTATTCTTCCATTACGGCGCGGTGCTTGATGTCGGTTTCAGTAACGTAGAGTGTGGTGGTGACTGTTTCGGCATTTGGGTTGTCTTCTCCATTGACCTTTGTGACGGTTATCGCCAATTCGTATTCACCGACTTCGCTGACTGCCGGGAGAGTGAGAGAGAATGAGGCCGATGCACCATATGTGTTGGCAATTTCGGTGCTCACGCTGTATGTGCCTGATTCTCCGGCTACTTCCCAGTCATATTCAATTGAAGTTATTGTTTGTCCCGAATAGTTGTTGGTCGTGACGGTGCAAGTGGATGTTTCACCGGGCTTTGAGATGACATAATCAGGAAGGGTGATACCTATACCACTGGTTTGAACATCGGTAAGGATGACCTGCATTGAGAGGTTGTATGGCAGACTAACGTATGTATGGCTATACCATACGTTGCCAAAACTATTTGGTAAAAAGAGGAAACAGTAGTCGGTGGCATCGCTTTCACTTCCCACGGCAATCGGGTAGTCGTCGCTGCCTACCGATGTGAGGGTCAGGGAGTAACCTACATAAACGCCCTCGCTTGTGATTTCTACCGGTTCGCTGAAACGTATTTCGTTTGTGCCTGTTTTCAGCGTGTTTAGGGATGCTGTTGTGCCGTTGGTTATGACATTTTCACCGCCTGAAACAGCCAATTCGGTTGTCACCCAACCACTCACATCCGTAACGTTAGTGGATGCTAGGTCGAAGCACAATCCCACTACTTTTGCACCCACCAGCGTATTATCAGCTATGCGTATTGCCATGTTGTATGGCTCGGTACTGCTAGAGGCGCGATAATAGGTGTAAGTACCATTGGGGGCGTAGGTGAAGATGGTTTCGTCATCGGCCACAGCCTTTGGAGTGACTGCTTGTCGGGCTGCTGCTGCCTGCCTCATTACTTGTTCGGGGGCTTGAGACAGAGCCGGAACTTGCGCTATGGCAGAGGCGCTTACCAAGATAGCTGCTGCCGGTGCGGAACACATTTTGAGTAAATCTGCAATTTTCATAAACATTCGTGTTTAGTTGTTAATATGTGTTTTTTTGCTTTTGCAAAATTACAGCTAGTAACACATGACGCAATAAATGTGCGGTTAAATTTAGTTAATTGGCACAAAAAGTGCAAGAAAGATGTTTGCTGTGTTAGCATTTTGCCGCAAAAGGTCTCTATTTGCAAACAAATATTCAGGTATATTATGGTTTGGCGCATTGGGGGCACGCTTGGGTCATCTCGGTTTTATTTTGTACTTTTACGGACGAATACAAAACTGCCTTGTGGCAAACAGACAACAGAAATATATTATGGCAGGCTCTAATTTTATAGATTATGTGAAAATATTTTGCCGTTCCGGGAAAGGCGGGGCGGGAGCGTTGCACTTCCACCGCGCGAAGTATGTCCCAAAGGGTGGACCGGACGGCGGTGACGGCGGACGTGGCGGACACGTCATATTGCGAGGAAACCGCAATCTGTGGACGCTGTTGCACTTGAAGTATAGCCGGCATGTGTTTGCCACCAACGGGCAGGCCGGAGGGGCAAACCGCAGCACCGGTTGCGATGGTGAGGACAGGACGATAGAGGTGCCATGCGGCACCGCCGTGTATGATGCCGAGACCGGTGAGTTCTTATGCGACGTGACCGGTGACGGCGAAGAAGTGAAATTGCTCAAAGGCGGTCGTGGCGGACTTGGCAACTGGCAGTTCAAGAGTGCGACCAATCGCACTCCACGCTACGCTCAACCCGGCGAACCGGGAATAGAGAAAACCATAATACTTGAATTGAAGCTGTTGGCTGATGTTGGACTTGTGGGATTCCCGAATGCCGGGAAATCGACACTGCTGTCGGCAGTGTCGGCAGCCAAGCCCAAGATTGCGAATTACCCGTTTACTACGCTTGAGCCAAACCTTGGTATTGTGGAATATCGCGACAGGCAGTCGTTTGTCATGGCCGACATTCCGGGTATCATAGAGGGTGCGAGTGAAGGACGCGGCCTCGGGTTGCGCTTCTTGCGCCATATCGAGCGTAATGCCGTGTTGCTGTTTATGATACCTGCCGACAGCGATGACATAAAGCATGAATATGAAGTGTTGTGCAACGAGTTGGCAACGTTCAATCCCGACCTTGCCGACAAGCCACGTGTGCTTGCCGTCACCAAGTGCGACCTGCTCGATGATGAGCTGATGGATGAAATACGCTTCAATAATCAATTGCCCGAGGGGGTAAAGACGGTTTTCATCTCGGCTGTGGCAGGAACAGGGCTGTTGGAACTGAAAGACATGTTGTGGCGTGAAATCAACGATGAAAGCAACCGCATTCCCACAAAGATTACCCATCGCAACCTCGATGAGCGTCACCGCGTGAAAGAGGAGGATGAATTTATCTTCAGCGAGGCTCCTGTCGAAGAGGAAGATGGGGCTCCCGACATGGGCGGCAGGATGCAGGATGAGGATCGGTGGGGAGATGACGAATACTGGCCCGATAAAGATTATGACCGTTAAGCGTGGTGCATTGGGCACACGGTTTGACGGCGTGGTGGATTTCACCACCCTGCGCGGGCAGCATGACGATAATGACCCTTACAGTGGTTTCACGGTGTGCAGCTACACCGGCGATACACCGTGGCATTATTCGGAATGCCGCAGGATGCTTGCCGAGGAACTTGGTGTGGGTGTCGGGGCGATAGTGCAGCCCCGGCAGGTGCATTCGGCACGTGTGGTGCTTGTCGGTGACCCCGCCGTCGATGCCGAGCTGCATGGCGGCGTGGATGGCATTGTTACCAAAAGGCGCGGCATTGTGGTGGGAGTGAATACCGCCGACTGTGTGCCGGTGTTGCTGTATGCTTATGAAGGTGTCGGTATGGTGGCTGCCGTCCATGCAGGGTGGCGAGGTACGCTTGCAGGGATTGTGCGCAATGCGGTGCAGCTGATGGAGCAGTCGGGTGCCAAGTCGATAGCGGCTTATATCGGTGTGTCGATTTGCCGCGATTGTTTTGAAGTGGGTGATGAGGTGGCACACGCTTTTGCTGCTGCCGGCATGAATGACGGGATAGTGTTTCCCGCCGACAGGGTAGGGAAGGCGCATATTGATTTGCAGGAAGCCAATCGCCGTCAATTGGTTGGTTGTGGTGTCAGTCCCGACATGATTTTTGTCGATGGCTGTTGTTCACGTCATGACACGTCGGGTGATTATTTTTCGGCTCGTCGCATGGGTATAAATTCGGGTCGCACGTTTACGGGAATAATGCTCACCCCCGACGGGCAGAAGTAGAACTTGGTTGCCCCTCTGTGCGAGTACTTGCTCCGTCCATTGCATGAGGTGGGAAAGTGTACCACCGGGATCAAGATATGATATAAAAAATGAGCAACCCGACCGCAAAAGCCAAATTGCTCATTCTCCTCTCTCCACTTGTGGAGCGTCGAGGTGCCCGATTCCTCATGCTGTCCGCAATCTACTTGATTGCCACATCGCCCTTTTTGCGAGTGCAAAGGTATATGTTTGTTTGCAATATGCCAAGACAGGGGGAGTGGATTAACCTCTATTCACACTTTTGTCGTCTAATAAAAACCGGTCACCCAAATGCTATGACATTTCTACTTTTAGTGTAGGCGGCAGTGTGGTATTGCGCTCGTTGGTGGCTGATGCCACTTCACGGGCAAGGGCTATGAATGCTGCCCCCGACACGCTGTTTTGCAGGGTGACAGGCTCACCGTCGTCGCCGCCTTTGCAGATACTTGCCACGAGCGGTATCTGCCCGAGCAACGTCACTCCTAATTTCAGGGCAAGGTTCTTCCCGCCGTCTTTGCCGAAGATGTAATACCGTTCATCGGGGTGCGCGGCAGGAGTGAACCACGACATGTTTTCCACTATGCCCAGAATGGGTACGTTAACCTTGTCGCTTTGAAACATGCTTATCCCTTTCCGTGCATCGGCAAGTGCCACGTCTTGGGGCGTGGTGACCACTATCGTGCCTGTTATGGCGAGCGTCTGTACCAATGTGAGATGGATGTCGCTTGTCCCGGGGGGCATGTCGATGATGAAATAATCGAGGTCGCCCCAATCGGCCTCGGTGATGAGTTGCCGCAGGGCATTGCTTGCCATACCTCCACGCCACAGCACGGCTTGCTCCTTGTCAACAAGGAAGCCTATCGACAGCACTTTCACTCCGTATTTCTCAAGAGGCTCGATGAGATTGCGCCCGTCTTCCTTTTGTGCCATATACACCGGTGAATCTTCAAGTCCGAACATCTTGGGAGCCGACGGACCGAAAATATCGGCATCGAGCAATCCTACTTTATAACCGAGTTGGGCAAGCGAAACGGCAAGGTTCACGGCAATAGTCGATTTGCCCACTCCCCCCTTGCCCGAAGACACGCCGATGATGTTTTTTACACCCGGCAGAGGATTGGCGGGCTTATGCGAAACAACGGGCGTGCGGAACTTGGTGGCTATTGTCGCCACTACGTCGCTGCCTATGTATGTCTTGATTGCCGCCTCGGCCGACTTCACGAGCGACTTGGCGAACGGGTCGGTCGGCTTGTCAAAGATTAGCGAGAACGATACTTTCATGCCATCGATTCGGATGTCATCCTCCACCATTCCGCCAGTTACTATGTCCTTGCCCGAGCCCGGGTATCGCACGTTACTCAGGGCATCGAGTATGAGTTTGGGATATAATCGCTTTTCCATTGTAGTTTGTTTGTGTTTTCACTCCTCGTCGGGAGGTGTTATCATCTTTTGTATGTATCCGCGCGAAAAGCTGCGGTAAGTGTCGGGTTCGATTTCAATGTCAGGCTCTTGGAGTTGTGGGACGCTGCCGAGGTGAAATTTTATGTATTTTATTGTCAGTCCGCGGTCGAGCCACTGTTGCTCGTAAAACGTTTTTATGCCGAGTATCTCATCATTCAGCCCCGAGTTATACAAGTCGGGAGTGCTGATGTCGGTTGGCAGTCCGTTAAGCTGCACGAGGGCATCGGTATAGGTGTAAAGAAACGGGCTGTCGGTCTTCAGGTGGATTATACCGTCGGGGATGATAATCCGGCGGTAAAGTTCGAGGAAACGGGTGCCTGTGAGCCGCTTCCTCACTTTCTTCATTTGCGGGTCGGGAAATGTTATCCATATCTCGCTCACTTCGCCATAGTCAAAGAATCTGTCGATGAGCTCGATGTTTGTACGCAGGAATGCGGCATTGGTCAGCCCGTTCTCGGCTGCACATTTTGCACCGGTCCACATCCTTGCGCCCTTTATGTCGATGCCTATATAGTTTTTCGACGGGAATCGTTTGGCAAGCCCTACGGTGTATTCGCCCTTGCCGCATCCTAGTTCGAGCACTATTGGGTTGTCGTTTTTGAAGTATTGGCTTTTCCACAGTCCCTTGAGAGGGAAACCATTGTCGCGCAATACTGCAAACGGATATTGGAACACGTTGGCAAGCTGTTCCATTTCGGCAAATTTTTTCAGTTTGTTTTTCCCCATTTTAATCAGGAATATACGGTTAGCGTATAAGTTTTATTATCGATGATGAGCCGTCGGAAAGGGAGGCACTGACTATGTAGAGATTGTCTGACCATGCTGTGGTATCGTCGCCAATCGACTTCAGTTTGCTGCCGGCAGCAACTGTTTCAAATTGCCGCATCCGGCAAATGTTGCGCAAATATAAGATAATTTTGGCAATTTCTGAATATCTTCTCGATTATCGGGTTGGTAACCACCTGTGGGTGTACTGCAAGGTGTATGAGTCTCCACTTGTGCCGGCGCAGGCTTAACGTTCCGCACGCAGCGGGTTGTTCAGGAAGTCCTCGTAGGCGAGGTGTATCCCGTCCTCCAGCTCCGTCTTGTATGTCCACCCCAGAGCCTTGGCCTTCGACACGTCGAGCAGCTTGCGTGGTGTGCCGTTGGGTTGCGATGTGTCCCATCGTATCTCACCGTCGTATCCCACAGTCCTTGCCACCAAATCGGCGAGTTCCCTTATGGAGATTTCCTTGCCGGTGCCGGCGTTCACCGTCTCATTGCCGCTGTAGTTCTCCATCAGGAACACGCACAGGTCGGCGAGGTCGTCCACGTATAGGAACTCGCGCAACGGGCTCCCATCGCCCCAGCAGGTGACGTACGGCAGTCCCCGTTCCTTCGCCTCGTGGAATCGGCGTATCAGCCCCGGCAGCACGTGGCTGTGCTCGGGGTGGTAGTTGTCGTTGGGCCCGTACAGATTGGTGGGCATCACGCTGATATAGTCCGTTCCGTACTGTCGGTTTAGGAACTCGCAGTACTTCAGCCCCGAAATCTTCGCCAGTGCGTATGCCTCGTTGGTCTTTTCCAGCTCACCTGTCAGCAGGCAGCTTTCCGTCATCGGCTGTGGAGCAAGGCGCGGGTATATGCACGACGAGCCGAGGAACTCCAGCTTGCGGCACCCGTTCTGCCATGCTGCATGGATGACGTTCATCTCGAGAATCATGTTCTCGTACATGAAGTCCGCCAGAGCCGACCGGTTTGCCACGATGCCTCCCACCTTCGCCGCCGCGAGGAACACGTACTCCGGCTTCTCATCGGCGAAGAACCGTTCCACAGCATCCTGCCGCGTCAGGTCCAGCTCGCCGTGTGTGCGCGTGACGATGTTGTCGTATCCCCTCCGTTCCAGTTCACGGACGATTGCCGAGCCCACCATTCCCCGGTGTCCGGCCACGTATATTTTTGAATACTTTTCCATATTGCTTGTGTTTTAGTTGCCCATTCAAACCTGTTCTTCTTCGTCCCCCGTCACTTCACTATCCCTTTCTCAAGGTACTCGGCGAGGTTCATTCGGACATGCTCGCCGGCGCGCTCGCCTGCCACCTTCGCCATGTCGGCATCCACCATCAGCTTCACCAGCTGCCCGAAAGTGGTCTTTTGGGGGTTCCACCCCAGTTCTCGTTTTGCCTTTGCGGGGTTGCCCCACAGGTTCACCACGTCGGTGGGGCGGTAGAAGTCGGGTGACACCTCCACGAGCACCCTGCCGGTGGCTACATCGATGCCCTTCTCGTTCTCCCCTTCGCCCTCGAAGCGCAACTCGATGCCCACATGGTGGAATGCAAGTTGGCAGAATTCACGTACCGAGTGCTGCTCGCCCGTTGCAATTACGAAGTCCTCAGGCTTGTCGTTCTGCAATATCAGCCACATGCACTCCACGTAGTCTTTTGCGTACCCCCAGTCGCGCATCGACGACAGGTTCCCGAGGTAGAGCTTGTCCTGCTTTCCCTGAGCTATGCGTGCTGCGGCAAGCGTTATCTTGCGTGTCACGAACGTTTCCCCGCGTCGTTCCGACTCGTGGTTGAACAGTATGCCTGAACAGCAGAACATCCCGTAGGCCTCGCGGTACTCCTTCACTATCCAGTATCCGTATAGCTTGGCCACGGCGTACGGGCTGTATGGGTGGAACGGCGTGTTTTCGTCCTGCGGCACCTCTTCCACCTTTCCGTAGAGCTCTGAAGTGGATGCCTGGTATATGCGGCACGTCTTGGCGAGTCCGCACTGGCGTACCGCCTCGAGGATGCGCAGCACGCCCGTTGCGTCCACGTCGGCTGTGAACTCGGGCGAGTCGAAGGAAACCTGCACGTGGCTCTGCGCGGCGAGGTTGTACACTTCGTCGGGGCGTACCTTGCCGACCACCTGCATGATGCTCATGGAGTCCCCGAGGTCTGCGTAGTGCAGGTGGAATCTCGGGTGTCCTTCCAGGTGCGCGATGCGTTCCCGGTAGTCCACCGATGAGCGGCGTATCGTCCCGTGCACGTTGTAGCCTTTGTCCAAAAGGAATTCGGCCAGGAATGACCCGTCCTGACCGGTTGTGCCTGTAATAAGGGCTGTTTTCATTCTATCTGTGTATTATGGATTAATGTTGTTTAATATCTTGTTCAATGCCGGTTTGCATGGGGGCAAGCCGAGAAAACGGAGGGTGTTTTTTCAACAAGTCCGTTGGCTTCCTGAAACTCGTCAAAGGTCATCGTATGGATAAACATGGAATGTATGCATCCCACACCAAAGGCCTGCATTGGTTAATTCGTTGGTTTCCAATGTACAAATTTAGCAAATTAAAATTATCCAAGGAAATAATCAGCCGGAATTTGAAAAAATCCAAAGAAAAACCGAACTGTTTCAATTCGCAATGCCTTTCGTTTATGCCTAAATGACTTTAGGCATTTTGCACTACGAATGGAGATGTTGAGAGTGCCGTAGATAGTGGTTTAGATTGTCATTCTATAATTTGTATAGTTAATTGAAAAATGTTACATTTGCGAACAGTACATAATGCATTTGCTGCCAGAATCGGGACCGGAAGCAAGTTTTAACCTAAACCATTTAAGACTATCATCATGAGAAATCCTTCAATCGGCATATTGCCCTTGGCCATAGCCTCGACATGTGGCTTGACCGTTCATGCTCAAACCGACAGGCAGGAATTGCCTAATGTGATATTTATTTATGCCGATGACCTTGGCTATGGCGACCTTGAATGTTATGGCGCAAGCAATGTTTCCACCCCTAATGTAAACCGCCTTGCCGAAAACGGAATACGCTTCACCAACGGCTATGCTGCCGCAGCCACGAGTACGCCATCGCGCTATTCGCTACTGACAGGAGAGTATGCGTGGCGGCGCAATGACACCAACATTGCCCCGGGTGATGCAGGGATGATTATCCACCCATGGCAATATACATTGGCCGATATGTTTAAAAGCGTAGGATATGCTACTGCGGCTTTCGGTAAATGGCATCTCGGGCTTGGCATTGAAACAGGGACGCAAGACTGGAATGCCCCGTTACCTGCGGCACTTGGCGATTTGGGTTTTGACTATTCTTATATAATGGCTGCCACGGCCGACCGTGTGCCGTGCGTGTTTATTGAAAACGGGCAGGTGGCCAATTATGATCCAGAAGCTCCCATATATGTAAGTTATGAAAAAAATTTCCCCGGTGAGCCGACCGGCAAGGAGAATCCCGAATTATTATATAATCTCAAGCCAAGTCATGGACACAACCAGTCGATTGTGAATGGTATTAGCCGCATAGGTTATATGAAAGGTGGCGGTCGTGCGTTGTGGAAGGATGAAAATATAGCCGACTCTATTACGGCTCGTGCCGTGAAATATCTGCATGAACATTGCAATGAACGCTTTTTCATGTACTTTGCCACAAACGACATTCATGTGCCACGATTCCCGCATCCGCGTTTCCGTGGCAAGAATGTGATGGGGTTGCGTGGCGAGGCCATAATGCAATTTGATTGGAGTGTAGGACAGATAATGCAAGCACTTGATGAACTGGGATTGACCGACAACACATTAATAATATTGTCGAGCGACAATGGTCCTGTTGTGGATGACGGTTACCAAGACCAGGCTGAGGAATTGCTTAATGGGCATAAGCCTGCCGGTGACTTGCGCGGAGGAAAATACAGTACGTTTGAAGGCGGTACCCGAGTGCCGGTGATAGTGCATTGGCCGAAAATGATAAAAGAGCCGCAGGTGTCGGATGTGCTTTTGTCGCAAATCGATTGGCTTGCATCGTTGGCTGCCCTCACCGGTGCGCGCATTCCACAAGGCGGTGCGCCTGACAGCCAAGACCATCTTGGTAATTTGCTTGGCACGGACAATGAGGACAGGTCGTGGATTATCGAACACGCTGCCAACAATACGCTTTCGGTGCGTACAAGGCAATGGAAGTATATAGAGCCGAATGATGATCCTCGTGAGATAAACCGTAATACAAAGATAGAGCTTGGCAACTCTCCGATTCCGCAACTTTATGACATGAGTGTTGAAGGGGAACTTGAAAACGTGGCAACTGAGCATCCTGAAGTGGTTTTTGAATTGCAGCAGACATTGCGCAAGGTGCGTAATTCAGGTGATGGCAAAAGGTGAAGTATGGATAAATTGCGGGTAGTTTCGGAATGAAATAAACAGAAGAGCCGGGGAAAAGCCTGTCAGTGTTTGACAGACGTGGTTTCTCCGGCTCATGATTCTGGATTGAATTTCGGTTGGCTCTGTTGTGCTCTACAGATATTTGTCGCCAAAAGATGCTTTCACGTCGTTGACAAACTGCCTGATGCGTTGTTCTTCACCTTGAGGGCAAATCAGCAGTACGTCGCTCGAATCGGCAATTATGAAATCTTTCAACCCTGCCGCCACTATCAGTTTGTTTGGCTGCTTGACGGCAATCATATTGTTTTGGCAATTGTAGAGCATGACGTTGCAATTTTGTGTAACATTGCCATCTTTGCTCTTTGGCGAATATTCATATAACACACCCCATGCGCTAAGGTCGTTCCAGCCAAAGTTGACGCACGACACATATACATTTGGCGCTTTTTCCATTACGGCGAAATCTATCGAGATGTTGGGGCATTCGGGGAATGTGGCATTGATATAGTCGTGTTCTTCGGTGGTGCCGAATTTGTCGGTGCCGGCCTCGAACTTGTAGTAAATATTGGGGGCATAATCGTGCAATGCCTTTATGATGCCATTGGCCGTCCACAAGAATATGCCCGAATTCCAGAAGAATTCACCGCTGTCGACAAACAGCTTTGCAATTTCAATGTCGGGCTTCTCGGTGAATGTTTTCACTTGCAGGATGCCGTCGGTATCGGTTTTCTCTCCTATCTGTATGTAGCCGTAGCCCGTTTCAGGACGATTGGGCTTTACGCCAAGTGTGAGCAGGGCATCATCGTTGTTTTCGATGAAGTTGAAACCGTTGATGATTTCACTGCGGAAAACATCCTCGTTAAGAATAAGGTGGTCGCTTGGTGATACCATTATCGATGCGTTGGGATTGAGTGCGCGTATGTGGAATGCGGCCCAAGCTATGCATGGTGCCGTGTTACGGCGCGTTGGCTCAAGCAGAATCCTGTCATCGTCAATTTCCGGTAACTGTTCGTGTACGAGATGCCGATAGCTTTCGTTGGTAACAATTATGATGTTGCTTGGTGGTACTATATCTTTCACGCGGTCGTAGCTCATTTGCAACAATGTGCGTCCGGTACCTAAAAAGTCGATGAATTGTTTGGGCATGTCTTTGCGGCTGTAGGGCCAGAAACGGCTACCTACGCCACCACTCATGATTACACAATATCTGTTGTTCATATCGCGGGTTGTTTTTTACGTTTTTATTTTGCTAAATTAGCAATTTATGGTGTATGGTAGCAATTTATATTGTTAATTGTTGAAGCTGAATGTGTAAAAATTAATGAAATTAGAAATATGAATCAGATAAAATGAGAAAAAGGCACTTCTCACGAAGTACCTTCTGTTTCTTTCCGCCATTTGACATGCGGAATAATTTACCATTTCCTAAACAACCTTAATAACAAACCTTCTACCTTCTTAAAATCAATTTAAGTGAGATAATATATGCCTATTCTCTTTGTCCCGAAGAATGACAAGGCTTAATGTTTTTTTTCATGTATCGCCGTGTGCCGTTTCCGGCGCACGGCGTACACTTACATAAACCTTAAACAATTGTCCCATGACGAGCAGAGGACTGGGAATTGCCCTAACTTTATAGGGCTTGTTTGAACTCAAACATTGATTTTCATGGTTAGGAATCCGATGGCAGAGCAACCTGATTAGTCGCTGTCAATCATGACAGCAATCATGATTTTTGCTTTGCTATTACAAATATAGAATCAATTGCCCGCCAACGGAGTTTTATATGATGGAAATATAAATTATTTTAGGAATAATATAAATCTATACATCTGATATACAGATGTATAGATAGTTTGTTTATTGATTTGAATATAGGTGTAGATATTATGAAATATTGCCTATTTTCATGATATTTTCTTCAAAATGTTCCCTGTCGATAGCCTTGTTTTTTACCTTGTTCCTATAGGCATAAATGGTATTTATGGAATAGTGAAGGAAATTGGCTATTTTGTTGGCATCGTCCACTCCCATTCTAAGGAAGGCAAATATGCGCAGTTCGGTGGTGAGTTTGCCGGGGTCTTTTACGATTATTTGTTCTTCCGGTTGAAGCAGTTTGTTGAAATCCTCGATGAAAGAAGGGTATATATGCAAGAATGCACTGTCGAAATTTTCATAAAACTGCTTGTGTTGTTCTTCGGCGAATCTCGGAGACTTGGACATTTTTATCAGGTCCTCGACTTGTCCGGCGGTTATTTTGCGGGTAACGGTTTTGCAGAAGTTGTCCAAGCGATTCATGTAAATAGAGCACAGGTCGAGGAATTGTCCCATATATTCGTCTTTGATGCTATTGGCTTCTTTCAACTGTTGGCGGGTAACATTTAGTTTGCGCATCTGGTTGAGCAGGAATAAGCATACGCCCACAAATGCTATGGCGAGCAGTGTGGACGTCAATGTGGTAAACATGAGTAAACGGTTTTTCTTGCTCAATTGTATTTTGTAGGCGTTGTCGATTAACGGAGAAATTTTGGAAATTTCGGTGGTGCGCAACCGTGCGCTGCAGAACACGGCATCGGCGAGCGAGGCCGTGATGTAGGCATAGGCATGGTCTATGTCGCCTGTTTCGTAAAGGTAAAAGGCGAGTTTCTGTAATGAGGTGTTTTCTTTTACAGAACTCTTTATATCGGCGATGGCTGATAAAGCAAGGTAATACGCTGCATCGGCCGGGCTGTCTTCGTTTTCTCTTATCAAGGCCATGTTGGCAGCAGCCCGTGCATAGATATTGTTGTTGGGTGGAATGTTGTTGATTATTTCCATCAGCAACTGCTTTGCTTGTTGCGTTTGTCCTGTGATATAATGTTGTTCGGCACTGAACAGTTTGTATCGCATTGTGTCGGATTCCAGCAACTTTAGTTGGCGTGTGCGGTATGTGTTTTGTTTGGTTGCATATTTATCGAGATATATGTTCATATTGTGGTTGTTTCCTTGTTGGGCGTAATCCCACATGTATGTATAAAGTTGCCTGCCGCAGTCCAGCCATCGCTCTGTGAGTTCTGGCGGTATCCCTTTATGTTCGAGAGTGTCGAGTTCCGACAGAGCCTCATGGAAGAATCCCATTATGCCGAGCACTTTGATTTTTCCCAAAATGGCTCTTGTTGTCAGTGTGGAATCTTTCAGACTTCGTGCAACGATGATGGTACGATCGTAGTAGGCGAGTGCCGAGTCGGTGATGAATGTTTCATATTCATCTGCTATGCGGCACATCTCGATACACATCCGGCGGCGGTCGTTGTGCCGCAATTCATGGCGCAGCGAGTCGATGTAGGCTTGTTTACGGCTGTCATACTCGTTCTTCATTTCAAGCTCTTTGTCGAGTTTGGCAAGGATTTCCTTATCAAGGTAGCCCTGTGCCGATGTGGCAAGGCACGATATGCCGACAAACAGCAAAGACAGTAAAAGTTTCATGAGACATAGGGTTTGTTATGCCAAATTTACGATTTTTTTACCAATCGTTATGTCGAAACATTATTAAAATGCCGTTTTTTGTCGGTACAGGCACATGAAATTTTACGCAAGTGCCATAACAGACTTCGGCATTATGTGGCAAATTTATGTTGCATGTGGTACAAAAATTGATAACTGTTGCCGTAGAGGTGTTTTTTGTGTGAAAAATTTGCACTATTGAATAATACTGCATAACTTTGCCAAACCAAAAAAATGAGGTTATGAACATCATGGTTGCCATCATCAACTCGCTATCGATTATTCTACACGTCGTTGTCCTACCGGTTAGCGTCGTGGCAGTTGTCGTGGATATAATTGCGAGGTAGATGGAGGAACCAAAAAAACGTTGCAAGTAGCAGTGATGCTCTTGATGAGCGAAAAAAGACATAGAACCTTTCCTCCAGCAGAATAAAAGGAGGAAAGGTTTTTTAGTTTATCTTATTCGTCATTGCCCCTTGTACAGAGCTGATTCTTTAATGATATAAAGTCAAAAAAAGAGATAATTATGAGTTTTCCATTAAGAAGTTCCATTTCGACCCAGGGTCGTCGAATGGCGGGAGCGCGGGCATTGTGGCGCGCCAATGGCATGAAAGCCGAGCAGATGGGCAAGCCCATCATTGCCATTGTCAACTCGTTTACACAATTTGTGCCCGGGCATACCCATTTGCATGAAGTGGGACAGGTGGTGAAGCAAGAAATAGAGAAGCTCGGTTGCTTTGCTGCCGAATTTAACACCATAGCCATTGACGATGGCATAGCAATGGGGCATGAGGGGATGCTTTATTCCTTGCCGTCGCGCGACCTCATAGCCGACAGTGTGGAATATATGCTTAATGCTCATTGTGCCGATGCAATGGTATGTATAAGCAACTGTGATAAAATTACGCCAGGGATGTTGATGGCTGCCATGAGGCTTAACATACCCACTGTCTTCGTGTCGGGTGGACCTATGGAAGCGGGGCATTTGGGTAACCGTGCGCTCGACCTTATAGATGTGATGGTCGATGCCGCCGACGACAGCGTGGATGACGCTACGATTGCCGAAATTGAGAGTTGTGCCTGTCCTACGTGCGGCTCGTGTTCGGGAATGTTTACGGCCAATTCCATGAATTGCCTTGTCGAGGCTATTGGACTTGCTTTGCCGGGCAACGGCACTATAGTTGCAACACACGTCAATCGGCAGGAACTGTTCAAGCGTGCCGCAAGGCAGATTGTGGAAAATTGCAAGAAATATTACCAGGATGGTGACGTGAGCGTGTTGCCGCGCAGCATTGCAAGCCGCAAGGCGATACTTAACGCCATGACTCTTGACATTGCAATGGGCGGTAGCACTAATACGGTGCTTCACTTGCTTGCCGTTGCCAATGAGGCGGAAGCCGACTTTACGATGGCCGACATAGATGCGTTGTCACGCAAAACTCCTGTATTGTGCAAAGTTGCGCCAAATTCAAAATATCATATTGAGGACGTAAACCGTGCAGGTGGAATCATGTCGATTATTGGCATTCTCGCGAAAAACGGGCTTGTCGATACATCGGTTGTCCGCGTTGATGGCATGACGCTTGCCGAGGCCATTGATAAATATTCTATCGAAGGCAGTAGATTCGACGTTGCTACCGGTTGGTTGTGGAAGAGTGCTCCGGGAGGTGTGCGGTCTGTCACACTTGGCGGTCAGGAAACCTATTACAAAGAGCTTGACTGCGACCGTGAAAAGGGTTGCATTCGTGACTTCGATCATGCTTATGTGAAGGATGGCGGTCTTGCCGTGTTGCGTGGAAACATTGCGCAAGATGGTTGTGTGGTAAAGACAGCCGGCGTCGATGAAAGCATTTTCCATTTCAGGGGTGTGGCACGTGTATTCGAGTCGCAGGAGGATGCCGTCGAAGGAATCCTTGGCGGTAAGGTTGCGGCAGGCGACGTGGTGGTGATAATATATGAAGGTCCCAAAGGCGGTCCCGGGATGCAGGAGATGCTGTATCCGACATCATACATCAAGTCGCGACATCTTGGCAAAGAGTGTGCACTCATCACCGATGGACGTTTCTCGGGTGGTACATCGGGGTTGTCGATAGGGCATATTTCGCCCGAAGCTGCCCGTGGCGGCAATGTGGGATTGCTGCATGATGGCGACATTATCGACATCGACATTCCGGGGCGCAGCATAAACGTGCTGTTAAGCGATGAGGAGCTTGCAGCCCGACGGGATGCCGAAGAGGCCAAGGGAGCTGCCGCATTCAAGCCATCCAAGCGCAGCCGTAAGGTGTCGAAGGCATTGCAGGCTTATGCATCGATGGTGACATCGGCTGATCGAGGCGGAGTGCGTGAATAGCAAGAAGAAAATACACACATAAAATGATTTATATATACGAGATAGATAAAAGCTATGAGTGAAATGATTTCAGGTGCTGAGGCGTTGATACGCTCTCTTGTCGCCGAAGGTGTCGATACCATTTTTGGTTATCCGGGCGGGGCGATAATTCCGGTTTTCGACTGCTTGTATGACTATAAGCAGCAGTTGCGCCACATACTTGTGCGGCACGAGCAGGGTGCTACCCATGCTGCACAAGGATATGCCAGAGTGTCGGGACGGACAGGCGTGGTAGTTGTAACCTCGGGACCTGCGGCAACCAATGTAATCACGGGAATTAGCGATGCCATGATGGACAGCACGCCACTTGTCGTTATCACTGGACAGGTGAACAGCGAGATGCTTGGCTCTGATGCATTCCAGGAAACCGATGTGATAGGCATCACGCAACCGGTTACAAAATGGAGCTATCAGATACGCAATGTCGAAGACCTGCGTTGGTGTGTGGCACGGGCGTTTTATATTGCATCGACAGGGCGTCCGGGACCGGTGGTGCTTGATTTTGCCAAGGATGCCCAAACTGCAATGATAGAGTGGAACGGCTACAAGAAATGTCATTTCGTGCGGACGTATGAGCCCAATCCTGAGATTTGTGACATTGACGTGACCCAGGTTGCCAAAATGATCGACCGTTCCCAACGTCCGTTGATTATTTCGGGACATGGTGTTGAAATTTCCTGTGGCGAAGAGCAGCTTCTTGGGTTGGCACGCAAGGCGCAGATTCCGGTTACCACCACGCTGCTCGGCATGTCAACCATTGCCACCGATTCGCCATTGTTCAAGGGACTTGTGGGTATGCACGGCAATATAGCCGCTAATGTGGCGATAGGGAAATGCGACCTGCTCATAGCTGTGGGGATGCGTTTCGATGACCGCGTGACCGGAAATCCCGCGCATTTTGCCTCACAAGCAAAAATCGTACATATCGACATCGATTCGTCGGAATTCGGCAAGATAATCAATCCCGATGCAACCATTCATGGCGATGCCAAGACCGTACTTGAATTGCTTACAGAGAAAGTGGCTCATGCAGAGCACAAGGAGTGGCTCGACAGTTTCGACAAGGCTTGGAACGTAGAGAAAGAGAAAGTCATCAATCTGGAATTGCAAGATGCCAACCGCATTACGATGGGACGTGTGGCACGCAGAGTGTCGGAAGTCGCCGGCAAGGGAGCAATACTTGTGACCGACGTGGGGCAGAATCAAATGTTGTCGGCTCGGTATTTCAAATATTCGGCTCCTCGTAGCATCGTCACTTCGGGCGGGCTCGGTACGATGGGTTTCGGGTTGCCGGCTGCAATCGGGGCAAAGATAGGTGCGCCTGACCGCACGGTATGCTTTTTCACAGGTGATGGAGGGTTGCAAATGACCATTGAGGAATTGGGTGTGATATTGCAATACGGCATCGATGTGAAAATCGTGTTGCTCAACAACAATTATCTCGGCATGGTGCGCCAGTGGCAAGAACTCTTTTATGACAGGCGTTTTTCGGAAACTCAACTTGTGAATCCCAATTTCGTGATGCTCGCCAACTCATACGGTATTCCTGCCGAAGATGTCGAAACGCTTGACAAGCTTGATAGTGCCATAGAGCGAATGCTCTCACATCGAGGACCTTATTTGCTCAATATCAATATCGACCCTGAGGAGCTTGTTTATCCCATGACCCCGGCCGGTGCGCCGATAAGCGACATCTTGCTTAGCAAAGATGAAATGTATGAACATTAATGAACAACATTCTGTGCATCATGAAAGAAAGTAACAACAAGGAGCTGTTTACCGTTACGGTATTTTCGGAAAATCGTGTGGGACTGCTCAATCAGATATCTGTATTATTCACTCGGCGAAAGCTGAACATAGAATCGCTCTCGGTGTCGCCATCTTCGATTAAAGGGGTGCATAAGTTTACCATCACTGCATATGCCGACGAACCGACCATGGTACGGCTTGTGAAGCAAATCGAGAAGCGAATCGATGTATTGAAGTCGTTTTACTATCACGACGATGAAATTGTGTATCAGGAAGTGGCCTTATATAAGGTGCCGACAGTGGAATTGCTCGAAGAGAAGAATCTCGAAGCTATTATCCGCCACCACAATGCCCGCATATTGGAGATAACCCGTGAGTACACCGTTATCGAAAAGACGGGTCACAGCGAAGAGACAACGGCACTGTTTGACGAGCTGAAGCGGTATGACATACGCCAGTTTGTGCGTAGCGGCCGTGTGGCAGTCACCAAGTCGCCGTATGAATATGTGACAATGTATATTGAAGAACGTGCTCGGTGCAAAGAGGATATTGAACGACTATGCTCGAAAGAAGGTTAGAGGAACACGATGGCATTTACTCACACGAGTTTTTCCTTGCTGCCGGCGAATGCAATGCCGAAAGCCAGTTGCCGTTTCCATTGCTAATAAACCGCTTGATAAGGGTTGCCACCGAACATGCCAATCTGCATGATGTGGGATATACCCGTTTTGCTCCTGCCGGCAAGGGATGGGTACTCATCAAACTTGCAGTTGAGATGTGGCGTTATCCTCGTGTCAATGACAAATACACTGTCAAGTCGTGGATTGAATCAACCGGCAAGTTGTTGACCTTCCGTAATTTTTCGGTATATTCCAATGGCGAGGCAGTGGGGTATGTGCGTTCGGAATGGGCTATGCTCGACATGAACACCCGCAAGATGACCGACATTTCGGCAGTCGATGAACTTGCTGCATTGTCACGTCCCGATGAACCATGTCCCATAAAGCCGCCGTCGCGATTGTTGCCCGTAAAGCAAGGACGGAGTATGAATTACACGTTTAGCTATTGCGATGTCGATTTCAACCGTCATGTCAACACTGTGCGATATATCGAGCGGTTGATGGATATGTGGCCGATTGAGCATTACGACCGTTATATGGTTTCGCGCTTCGAGATTGTGTTTATCAAGGAGTGCCGTTATGGTGCCACGGTGAGCGTGACGGTCGATGATGTTACCGACCCGTTGGATTGTCGCGTCGAAATTTCCGACGAGACGGTGGTGCATTGCCGTGCACGGCTGAAGTTCGGTGAGCTAAAAAGATGATATTATTTTTTCACACATAAAATTTAAGGAAATAATTATGGCTATTTTGAATTTTGGCGGTGTTGACGAAAAGGTGGTCACCCGCGACGAGTTTACTTTAGAAAAAGCGAGAGAGGTGTTGAAAGATGAAACCATTGCTGTCATAGGCTATGGCGTACAAGGTCCGGGTCAGTCGCTGAATTTGCGCGACAATGGTTTCAAGGTGATTGTAGGCCAGCGCAAGGATAGCAAGACGTGGGATAAAGCCGTGGCCGACGGTTGGGTCCCCGGTGAAACTCTATTTGAAATAGAAGAAGCAACCAAGCGAGCCACTATTATCGAATATTTGTTGAGCGATGCTGCACAGATAGCTTTGTGGCCGACAATCAAGGCTCATCTCACACCAGGTAAGGCTCTCTATTTCTCACACGGCTTTGGCATTACCTATAGCGATCGCACGGGCATCGTACCTCCGAAAGACGTGGATGTGATAATGGTTGCCCCGAAGGGGTCGGGTACGTCGTTGCGCACGATGTTCCTGCAAGGTCGCGGCATAAATTCAAGCTATGCAGTTTATCAGGATGCCACCGGTCATGCGCTCGACCGTTGCATTGCCCTCGGTATAGGCGTGGGTTCGGGATATCTGTTCGAAACCACATTTAAACGCGAGGTTTACAGTGACCTTACCGGTGAACGAGGCTCGTTGATGGGTGCTATCCAAGGTCTGTTGCTTGCTCAATATGAAGTGTTGCGCGAAAACGGGCATACTCCGTCGGAGGCTTTCAATGAAACCGTCGAGGAACTCACGCAGTCGCTCATGCCGCTGTTTGCCGCAAAGGGTATGGACTGGATGTATGCCAACTGTTCCACCACTGCGCAACGTGGCGCGCTCGATTGGATGGGACCGTTCCACGATGCCATCAAGCCGGTGATGGAAAAACTGTATGAAAGTGTAAAGACCGGTAACGAGGCACAAATATCAATCGACACCAACAGCCAGCCCGATTACCGCGAAAAGTTGAATGCCGAGCTGAAGGCTTTGCACGACAGTGAAATGTGGCGTACGGGTGAAACTGTTCGCAAACTGCGTCCCGAAAACAATTAACACCATTCAGCAGGATTTAATCCTGCTGATAAAACTTGTGGCGGCATGGCAGAATTAGTGTGACACACATCTGCCGCGCCGCCATTTATTTTTTATAAAGTTTGGGAATAGAAAAAAACTCTATAAGAGTATAGTTCAGTGGGCTAGTAGGTTACATAGTTCGATGGAATTTGCTAATTTTGCCGACGAAATATGGAAACGTTTGCCACATACAAGGGACATTACCGTTCGATTGCCAAGTTGGGGCTGCCATTACTGCTCGGACAATTGGGAATGATATTGACAGGGTTTGCCGATACGCTTATGGTGGGTCACTACTCGACCGAAGCATTGGCTTCGGCTTCGTTTGTCAATAACGTGATGAACTTTATGACGATGCTTTGTATGGGATTTTCGTATGGACTTACTCCCATTGTCGGTGCAAAGAATGCAGGTGGCCGGTATTTTGAAGTCGGGGCGATTGTCAAGAATGCCGTTTTGATAAACATGGCATTCGGAATTGTCGTCGGATTGGTCATGCTGGCGATTTATTTCAATGTCGGGAGACTTGGGCAGCCGGACAAGTTGTTACCGCTTATAAAGCCATATTATCTGGTGCTACTCATTTCGATGATACCAATGCTATTTGTCAACACGTTACGGCAGTTTACCGACGGCATCACCGACACGAGGCTGTCGATGTGGATAATAATCGGGGGCAATGTGCTGAATATCATACTCAATTATCTGACGATATATGGTAAACTCGGCTTCCCCGAATTGGGTTTGCTTGGAGCCGGACTGAGCACGCTTGCGGCTCGTGTGGCAATGGCCGTGTCTTATGTGATTGTGATTGCAAGGTCGCAGCGGTATGTGGGATACGTGCAAGGTATCAAGCAGGGCTGTATCGACACCGGTGTGACAAAAATGATTTTCGGCACTTCGTGGCCACTTGCCGTGCAGATGGGACTTGAAACCGGCATTTTCTCGTTTGCCTCGGTGATGACAGGCTGGTTGGGTGAAGTTCCGCTTGCTGCCTATCAGGTGATGCTAAGTGTGAGCATGATAGGTTTTATGGTATATTACAGCCTTGGGTCGAGTATGTCAATAAAAATTGCCGGCTATTACGGGGCCGGAGATATAGGGAAGATAAAAAGTTGTTCTATGGCGGGATTGCACATTATTATATTCTGTGCGGTGGTGGCGTGTCTTATATTTTATTTCCTTGGTGAGCCTGTAGTGAGGCTGTTTACGAACGATACCGATGTGGTGGCTGTTGCCTTGACAGTCATACCGCCACTGATGCTTTATCAGATAGGCGATGCCTTGCAAGTGACATTTGCCAATGCCTTGCGCGGGTTGGCTGATGTGCGGCCAATGATGGTCACAGCCATAGTGGCTTATCTCGTTGTGGGCTTGCCGCTGAGTTATATGTTAGGTTTTCCATGTGGTTTGGGCATTGTGGGCATATATCTGTCGTTTGCGGTGGCATTGCTTCTGGCCGGACTTATGTTTTGTGCCAAATTCAGGCATGACTTGCAAAAATTGTCGTTGCAATGATGAAACGGTATGCGTTTACAATATTGTTGTTGCTGATTGCAGTTGTTGTGGTCGCTGTGTACTTTTTTTTCGATCCGTCGCAGTCGGCACTATTCCCCCGATGTCCATTTCTGATGTTGACCGGACTAAAATGCCCGGGGTGTGGCAGTCAACGTGCCATACATTCGCTCCTGCAATGTGATATAGTGGCTGCGTGGCATTACAATGCTTTTATGGTGGCGACATTGCCGGCGATGGCACTGTATAGTTATGCCGAAATCGTCCGCACGCGACTTCCGAAGTTGTATGGCAGTCTGCACCGCCTTACGGTTATATGGGGGATATTTGCCGTGGTTGTGCTGTGGTGGGTGCTGCGTAATGTTTTCGGATGGTGACATGGTAGAAAAATAGGCTCGATTGTGGTTGAAATCAGCCGTATTTTCGCTAAATTTGTGCTATAACTAAAACCGTAGAATAGCGTGAAAAAGACAATCTTCAGTTGGATTTCGATTTTGATAGGATGCGCTATCATGGCTGCGGGGTTTGTGTTTTTCATCAATCCATACGGATTGGTGCCCGGCGGTGTGTATGGTGCGAGCATTGTGTTACAACATATTTTTCCGTCGATTCAGGTGGGGACATTCGGCTATATGTTCGATATTCCTTTGCTCATATTATCGGTGGTGTTGCTCGGTACGAAGCTCGGTACGCGTACCATTGTTGCAGCACTTGTCACTCCGTTTATAATGAATTCACTCGAATGGTTGGCCTATCCCTCTGCTGAGGCTTTACAATCGCTCGATCCTGCTCAATTGCTTGGAGGAGCCATCGACCTAAGCGACCACTTGATGCTTGCCTCCGGCATTGGTGCCACGGTGATAGGTTTGGGATGTGGTCTTATAGTGAGGAATCAAGCCACGTCTGGCGGCAGCGACATTGTGGCGATGATATTGCAAAAATATTGCCATTTGCGTTTCTCGCGAGCTATTCTGCTTGTCGATGGGATAGTAGTGCTTTTCGGTCTTATAGTCATAGGTTTCGGTGTGGGGAGCGACAGCCACGACAGTCATCCGGCGGTTTATTTGTCGCTCTATTCATTGGTTGCCATTTTCATTACTTCGAGGGTGCTTGCTTTTGTCATCAACGGGCCAAAAAACGATAAAATAATGTTTGTCATAAGCGAAAAGCACATGCCCGATTTGCGGAATTATATAATTAAAGAACTCGACCGTACTGCAACGTGCATAAAGAGCAGCGGCCTGTACACCGGTCACGACAAGGAGATGCTTTTCCTTGTCGTGAGCTATAAGGAGGTTGACAATTTAAAGGTGAGGATAAAGCAGGCTGACCCTACAGCCTTTGTGGTCGTGACTGATGCCTATGATGCCTTTGGAGAGGGATGGAAACCGTTGCCGTCGTCAAACGATATAACACCGGAATAGGGTTCGGAACAAGCCGTTGGTCAATAACACACTTTTTATAAATGCTGAAAATGGCAATCACCGATAATATGAAGGGGTGATTGCCATTTTACAATATGTGAGGACAGCGTGATTAGATTGTCTATATCTTACTTGTAGGATTGTTCAAATACTTCTACGATGTCGGCATCGGTCATGGCTACACGGTCGCTTGAGTACATTATACCCATTACCTCACGTGAATTGCGCATGAACTTTTCACATTCGTCTTTAGAAATTCCATAGTCCGACATCTTCAGGTCGGCCACACCGCAGGCTTCTTGCAGGCGTGTGAGAGCCGTGATGAAATCTTCCGGTTTGTCAGCCTCGGGCATTCCCATTGCTTGTGCCATGCGTATGAAACGTTCGTCGCAACCATGATGTTTTATGAAGTAGCTGTAATATGCACGGCTAAGCATGATGAGGCCGGCTCCGTGAGGCAGGTTGGGGTGGTAGGCCGAAAGGGCATGTTCCATTCCGTGTTCGCTTGTGATAAGTGTCAGGCACATTACCACACCCGACAATGTGTTACCCCAAGCCACGCGAGTGCGGGCTTCAATGTCGTTACCATCTTTAATGGCGCGAGGCAAGTATTTTGCGATGTTTTCGATTGCCGTGAGGGCATACATGTCGCTCATCATGTTGGCACCCTTGGCAATGTAGCCTTCGGTGCTGTGGAAAAGTGCATCGAATCCTTGGAATGCCGAGAAGCGCGGCGGTACGCTCGTCATCAGTTCAGGATCTACTATTGCGATTACCGGGTAGAGCCACGGATGGCCGATGAAAGCTTTCTCATTGGTGTCTTCTTTGGTGATAACGCCTGAGTTGTCGGTTTCCGAGCCTGTTCCGGCAGTAGTAGTTATGGCAATGATGGGGAGTGGCTTGATTGTTATCGGATTACCTTTTCCTGAGCCGATAGGCACATAATCCCACAGTTCGCCCGGGTTGGTCGCCATTGTAGCGATTGCTTTAGAGCAGTCCATTACACTGCCGCCGCCGAGTGCAACGATGAAGTCGGCACCACTTTCGCGTGCAGCTTTTGCTCCGGCATTGACATTTGATACTGTTGGGTTAGCTTCAACGCCGTTGAAGATGGTCCATTCTACTCCGGCCTGCTTCAATTGAGCCTCGGTGCGATCGAGATAACCGTTGGCACGTGCCGATTTGCCGTTTGAAATAACAATCAGAGCTTTCTTACCGGGCATCGATTGCTCGGCAAGCTTGTTTAAGGTCCCTGCGCCGAATATGACGTGCGTAGGCACATACATGTCGTAAGATTGAATAGTTTCCATAAAGCGTATATAATGTAAATATGGTTTGTTTCTTCAGTGTTACAAAGTTAATCAATTAAGGCGGATATGTGTGTAACTAAATTACCTACCGATGTACTAGTTTTACATTTATTTATCATGTCGGGGAAATCGGTAAAATGGACGCGCAAATTGCCGGCAGGGGGTTTGGCAAGGGCGTATATTGATTACTGAAGTTTGTGAACTTTTTACTGTTTTTGTAAAAACGGGTTGATTGTCTATTGATTGTATTCGTTATATTTGTAAGGTAAATTATGTGTGATAATATGGATGAAGTTATAAGGCTCAACAATATCGATGATTACAGTCGCTTGTTTGGAGTGGAAACGTTACACCCGCTTGTAAATGTTATAGATCTTAAGGAAATGGTCAAGTGTCCTTCGCATTTCAAGGTTAATTATGGGATATATGCCATTTTCTTGAAAGACTCCAAGTGCGGAGATATCAGGTATGGCCGTCAGGTTTACGATTATGAGGAAGGCACTGTGGTCAGCTTTGCACCCGGACAAATAGCCGAAGTGGATATGCAGGAAGGTGCCTTGCCGGCGGCTTCGGGCATACTTTTCCATCCGGATTTTATTAAAGGGACATCGCTTGGTCGTGAAATCAAGCAATATTCGTTTTTCTCGTATGAATCGACCGAGGCACTGCATTTGTCGGATGATGAGAGGCAGATTTTCATCGACTGCATGAACAAGATTCGCACTGAGCTGAATCATCCAATAGATAGGCACAGCCATAGATTGGTGGTGCGCAACATAGAGTTGCTGCTTGATTATTGTATGCGTTTTTATGAGCGACAATTTGAAACTCGTGTTCGGGTAAATAGAGATGTGCTCACGCGCTTTGAAACTTTGCTTGATGAGTATTTTGCCAGTGACAAACCGCAGGATGTCGGATTACCCACGGTGCGTTACTTTGCCGACAAAGTGTGCTTGTCGCCTAATTATTTTGGTGACTTGATAAAAAAGGAAACTGGAAAAACGGCGCAGGAGTACATTCAAAATAAAATTATTGATGTGGCCAAGGAACTGATCTTGGGCACGGACAAGACAGTTAGCGAAATTGCTTATGACCTTGGTTTTCAATATTCGCAGCATTTTAATCGCATATTCAAGAAGAATGTTGGTTACACTCCGACAGAATACCGCAAGCAGCCAACCGCAAACTGAATTTGCAGATGTAATCGCTGATTCCAGATTGAAATCAAAGCATCTGTTATTCGATGCTTTGATGATTTTCAAACATTAGGCACAAGTTGGATTCTAATATTCTAAAACAACTACCATGATCATGTGGCTTTCCAGAATTCTTTCCCGAAATGTAGGGACATTCAGTAAATAGGATAAAATTAGCCAACTAATTCATGCACAAAGTGTTACGAATTAGTTGGCATGATTTTATGCTGTTTGCGGAGTATCCTCGCTGAATGTCCCTAAAATAGAAGCTGTCTCAAATAAACTTTGAGACGGCCTTTTATCTGCAAAAAAAATTGGGCAAGTCCTAACTTCGCTCGTCAGAACTTGCCCGTCTCCCTAATTTTTTGTATCTTAGGGAATCAAGTCAAGA
>CAYNBZ010000028.1:0-28829 GCA_964395975.1 uncultured Muribaculaceae bacterium
CAATAAATACTTGTGCAAGCGGGGGCATGCCCTTCAGGCCTTGTGCTTGAACGCCACAAATATAATATAATATAATATAATATAATATAATTACTAAAATACCTTTCAGAAAGTTAAGAAAAACACTAACAGAAGTATGTAGAAGTACATATTTTAGCCTTGAAAGTCCTTTATGGGCAACGAAGTGTATTTAATTTGAAAGAAGCAAGACCAAAATAGATACTTCCGTAAAATATTAGCTTCTCATAGATTTTATTTTTTACAAACGTACATTGAGTAAATATAAACTTAAAACAGATGATTCCGTTTTCAGTACAGATGTGAAAGTAATGAATTCTTACCCATGAGAAAAATATATCAGTTGAATCAGTTTTGAATTAAAATCTGTTTGCCGCTATGCTTGTCTTTCGCTAAATTTGTGGAAATTTTAAAACATTAATGTGATGAGCAAGGTATTGATTATAGGAGCCGGTGGTGTTGGTACAGTTGTCGCCCACAAGTGCGCTCAAAATCCCGATGTATTTAACGAGATTGTAATTGCTTCGCGCACCCGCAGCAAGTGCGATGCCATCGCCAAGGCCATTGGCAAGGATAATATCACGACCGACAGCGTTGATGCCGACAGTGTAGAGCAGCTTGTTGCATTGTTTGGCAAGCACCGTCCCGACATTGTGATAAATGTTGCGCTGCCTTATCAGGATCTTACAATCATGGACGCTTGTCTTGAATGTGGGGTGAATTATCTCGACACCGCCAATTACGAGCCCAAGGATGAGGCGCATTTTGAATATAGTTGGCAGTGGGCATATCGCGAGCGTTTTGAAAAAGCCGGATTGACGGCAATACTTGGCTGTGGTTTCGACCCGGGTGTGTCAGGCGTTTATACGGCTTATGCGGCCAAACATTATTTTGGGCGAATCGATTATCTTGATATTGTTGATTGCAATGCCGGGAATCACGGGAAGGCCTTTGCTACAAATTTCAATCCCGAAATCAATATCAGAGAGATTACGCAGAAAGGGAAGTACTATGAAGATGGCAAATGGATTGAAACCGAGCCTCAGGAGATACATAAAACTTTGAATTATCCTAATATAGGACCACGTGAATCATATCTGCTATATCACGAGGAACTTGAATCGCTCGTAAAGAATTTCCCGACCATCAAGCGCGCCCGTTTTTGGATGACTTTCGGACAAGAGTATCTTACACACTTGCGTGTAATTCAAGACATAGGTATGGCGAGTATAGAGCCTATCATGTATGAAGGGCGTGAAATAGTGCCTTTGCAATTCTTGAAGGCTGTTCTGCCCAATCCAAAAGAACTCGGCGAAAACTATCATGGCGAAACTTCAATCGGTTGCCGCATCAAGGGTGTCGATAAGGAGGGCAAACCGCTCACTTATTATATTTATAACAATTGCAGCCATGAGGCGGCATATAAGGAAACCGGTATGCAAGCTGTGAGCTATACGACCGGTGTGCCGGCAATGACAGGGGCAATGATGTTTCTGAAAGGACTGTGGAAGAAGCCGGGAGTGTTCAATGTTGAGGAGTTTGATCCAGATCCATTCCTCGAGGTATTAAACCACCAAGGTCTTCCTTGGCATGAAATTTTCAATGGCGACTTGGAGTTGTAGATAAAAGCACAAAAAACATACAGCATGGCACACAAGTGGACGAGGTATTGTGCATACCCATTCATTGTGTGCCATGCTGTATGTTTGTAACATGTATTTGTAGGAAATGATTTGCCAATGAAATTGTGGGAGTCACTTGAAATAGTAACGGCCTTTTTTTCTGGATATTTTGCCATATTGGATGGCTCGGAGTGGGCAACGGTGTATGCAACTTAGGCACATGGCACACTTGCCGTGCCACAATGGATGGCCGTTATCGTCGATGGATATGTTGTGCATCGGGCATACGGCTACACATGTGCCGCATGAATTACATAGAGCCGTATCTGTCATGAAATGCTTGTCGCTCATGAGATATCGCATAAAAAACCGACGGATGACGCGTGACTTCAACCATTTATAATTGCCGGTGACGACATCAGTCAGTTTGCTCCGTTTCTCGATTACGTCTGAAACATGCTTAATGCGTTCTATGGCCTGTGTCTTTTTCTGTTGTTCAAGGTCGGTAGGGTCGGTGTCGAATCCAGGCAATAGAATGTAATTATTGGGCATTTGTATAGAGAATGCTGCCGACAAGTCGATATGGCCGAGGGCTTTGGCAAATATGTCAACCGACAGTCCGATATCATCGCCGCATGTTGTAACCATGTAGCAGTAGGTGTTCCCTTTTTCATAACCATCGATATGCCACTTGTTCACAAAATCGAGCACGACAGGCGCGGGTCCCCAAGAATAAGTGGGGAATACCCAACCTATACGCTCTCCGGGCGAAAGTTGGTGCTTATAGTTTCCGAGCAATGTCGCGTTGCCGATTTCTACCAAGCGGTCGCTAAGTCGCACTGCAAGCTGTTCTGCCACCCAACGGCTGTTTCCTGTTCCGGAAAAATAATATATCATTGGATTGCCATCCTACTTTCTTAATTTCACAAGTGTGGCACCAAATCCATATTCACGAAAACTGGCATCTTGAGCCTCACAGCGAGGGTATTTGCGCTTCAATTCGTCGAGGATCGCTTTACGCAATATGCCTTCTCCTTTTCCGTGAATAAAGACTACTCGCGCTCCGGGTCTCTTGATGTTTTCGTCCATAACTTTGCGGAAATGGTCGAGTTGCACTTCGAGCATATCGTGATTGGAGAGACCTGCAGTGTTGTCAAGCAGAGCATGTATGTGCAAGTCACATTCGATGATGCCGTTTTGCTCCTTCCCATGTTTTTGTACTTGTCGTCGGATGGGGCGGTCGGCATGGCGTTTCTCTTGCATGGCACGTTCGAGGTCGGCACTGTCGATAACCATCATTCGTGCCGGAACATCGTCATGCACGATGTCGAGAGCAATAACAGGGGTGTCAAAATATTCGTTGTCGTGGAAACAGTGGAGTTTGTAGAATTTGGTTGTGTCCAAACGGTGCTCGACAAGAGCCGGATTTTTGAGCTTGAATTCCTTGTCTTGTTTGAATGCTACATATTGCACCGCAACGCGCGACATGGAAGCAAGCCGCGGAGCATCGAATTCTTCGAGTAGAATTTGTATATTTGGCTCGATGATACTGTGGCTCCAAGTTGTCCATTGGCTGTCGTTGTCACCACGTGTCATGTATGTATAGTACAGGTAATAGTTGCTATCGTTTACGAGATAAGCATAAAACGTTGTGGTGTTTAGGTGCTTGATTTCCTTTGGCTCATAGGCCAATGTTATGTTAAGCACATCACCTCCTGCAGTTTCCTCGATTTCGGGTATTGTGGCTTGTGGCTTTGGTTCCTCTTTACTCGGTTTGGGTATAATAGGGCGGTCGTAAGCGGTGGCTTTAGGTTTTGCTTCATCTACCACAACGCATTCACGCAACATCACCGGCTGTTCAAATCCGTCTTCATCTTCGACGTAAGCCACATTTCCTTCTATCCTTGATATGCGTCCTCCACCGGTGGAGTTGAGGAAACGCACCCTGTCGTTAACTTTTGCCATATTGAATAATCAATTTTATCTGCTATAAAGTCGCAAATCTCATGTTTGTAAGTCCTCCTGTTGCGTTTGCTCAACTGTTGTCATCGAGCAAGTATGGACGCAGTAAGCGAGTGCGTTGCAGCGACATCTCGTGTTGCCACTCCTTGATTTTTGCCTCGTGTCCTGATAGGAGGATGTCGGGAACTTTCCAACCTTTATATTCGGCCGGACGAGTATAGACCGGTGGAGCCAGCAGGTTGTCCTGATAGGAATCGCTCAATGCCGATTGCTCATCACCTAAGGCTCCGGGAATAAGTCTTATTATGGCATCGGTGATTACCGCAGCAGGAATTTCGCCTCCGGTCAATACATAGTCCCCAATGCTTATCTCCATTGTCACCAAGTGCTCGCGAATGCGATAGTCCACACCCTTGTAATGCCCGCATAAGATGATGATGTTTTGCAGTAACGACAATCGGTTGGCAAGCGGCTGCGAAAACTGCTGTCCATCAGGCGATGTGAAAATCACTTCGTCGTATGAACGTTGTGACTTCAATTCGGAGATGCAACGGTCAACAGGCTCTATCGTCATCACCATGCCGGCTTCGCCTCCGAAAGGGTAATCATCAACCCTGCGGTGCTTGTCAAGTGAATAGTCGCGGAGATTGTGTATGACAATTTCAGCCAATCCTTTATCTTGAGCACGTTTAACAATCGAGCAGTTCAGCGGCGACTGCAACATTTCGGGCAATACTGTTATGATGTCTATCCTCATTGACTTGATTATGAAGCTGTGTATGCACGGGTATATTCCCTTTCGCCCACGATATTATACGCATTTAGTGCTTTGTGTATGAGTGGGTTGATTGGGAAGATGGATGACCTATTTTTATTTGCAGCAACTGTCGATAGCTTTCTTGATTTCGTTGAAAATATCTTCAATCGATCCAAGTCCGTTGATGGCGGCATAGTTGCCTTCGGTGATATAATAGTCGCGAAGAGGGCTTGTCTGGGCATGATATACGACAAGACGTTTCTTAATTGTTTCCAAGTTGTCGTCGCTTCGACCCGATTCTTTCCCGCGCTTTATAAGGCGTGTAATCAGTTCTTCTTCCGGAACCTCAAGACCTATTACCGTGTCAACTTGTCCTCCACGTTTGGCAAGCATCGCTTTCAATGCTTTGGCCTGCTCGATGGTGCGTGGGAACCCGTCAAAGATGACACCATTTTCTTCGGCTTCTGGATTTTCGTCAAGCACCTTTTCAAGAATGCTGATCATTAAGTCATCGGGAATGAGCTTTCCATCGTTGATATATGAAGATGCGATGGTACCAAGTTCTGTGCCACGCTTTATGTGGTCGCGTAACACATCGCCTGTGGAGATGTGGAATAATCCATAGTGATTGATAATATATTCGCTTTGTGTCCCTTTCCCCGATCCGGGAGCTCCGAAAATTACTATGTTAAACATGATTTTTTTAATTAATTGTAAAGTGTATTGCAGATTGGTCTTATTGAATTACCATTATTCGTTCAAGACGTATATGTCGCATAAATTACGAGCCATTCCATTGATGTCAAGGCCATATCCGATGATGAACTTAGGCGGAATGTTGAAGCCTATGTAATCAGGCTTTATATTGGTTTGCAAAGATTCGGGCTTGAACAGCAGCGAGGCAATTTTCACCTCTCGTGGTTTCTTTTCGGCAAGTGATTTAAGCAGTTGTTGTGCTGTGATACCGGTATCAACGATGTCTTCTACGACAATAACCGTACGTCCCTCGATGTTTTCGTCAAGTCCCATCACCTGTTTTACTTTTCCTGTCGAGGAAGTTCCGTCATAAGACTTGAAACGGATAAATGTGATTTCCGATTGCATGATACGGCATTCACGAAATAGGTCCACGGCGAAAATTGCGGCACCATTCAGCACACACAAGAAAAGAGGATTGTCATTGCCATGATCGCACCTGATTTCTTCGGCGACACGTTTCACCTGTCTTGCAATTTCCTCCTTTGTCAGGTAAGGCTTAAATGTAAGTCCGTTATAGGTAATATTGTCCATAATGAAGGAAAAATTTTAGCAAATATAGTGTAAGTTGCGCGCATAAGCAAGTAGAGTTTGCTTAAATCTGTACTTAAATTTATGCTGGCAAATTAGTATGACTTGATTTGCATATGTGCACAACTTATGTTATATTTGCCCATGTAAATGCTGATCGACATAAATCTCAATTTTATACCATTAAACCAATAACTTATGATTGCTAAAAATGTTGTTTTAAGCTTTGCCGTTACTTCTGTGTTGGCATTGCAGTCATTCTCGTCACAGGCTGTTGAAAGCGTGACTTCGCCCGATGGTAATATTGTGGTGAACTTTGATGTTAAAGACGGTTGTCCCGTTTATTGCGTGGATTATAAGCAGCAGCCGGTAATCCTTGAGAGTCATCTCGGACTTGAACTCGATGATGTAAGCTCGCGTAACTCGTTTGAAACGTTCAACATCACCGGCGGTGAAACCGACAAACTGTCATTAACCGATGGTTTCGAGCTTACTTCTACTGAACGATCTACTTTCGATGAAACGTGGATTCCTGTTTGGGGAGAGGAGAGTTCCATTCGCAATCACTATAACGAAATGGCTGTCACTATTACTCAACCCGTTCTCGACCGTTATATTATTATTCGTTTCCGTGTTTATGATGACGGTGTGGGTTTTCGTTATGAATTTCCGCAACAAAAGAATCTTGTTTACTTCATAATCAAGGAAGAACACACACAGTTTGCCATGACCGGTGATCATACTGCCTATTGGATCCCTGGTGATTACGACACTCAGGAATATGATTATACCAAGAGCCGCCTTAGCGAGATCCGCGGACTTATGAAAGAGGCTGTTACCCCTAATTCATCGCAAACCGTGTTCTCTCCGACGGGGGTGCAGACAGCCTTGATGCTGAAAACCGATGAAGGATTATATATCAATTTGCATGAGGCTGCACTTGTTGACTATTCGTGCATGAGCCTTAACCTCGATGACAAGAACATGGTGTTTGAATCGTGGCTCACGCCGGATGTCCAAGGGAAAAAAGGCTATATGCAGACATCTTGCACCTCGCCTTGGCGCACCATAATAGTCAGTGACGATGCTCGCGACATATTGGCTTCTCGCTTGACGCTTAACCTCAATGAACCGTGTAAATATGCCGATACCTCGTGGATTAAACCTGTGAAATACATTGGTGTGTGGTGGGATATGATTACGGGTCGTGGCAGTTGGGCTTATACCGACGATGTCTATTCGGTAAAACTCGGTGAAACGGATTACACCAAGACAAAACCAACCGGCAAGCATTCGGCAAACACAGCAAATGTGAAACGCTATATCGACTTTGCTGCTGAGCATGGCTTTGACCAAGTGCTTGTAGAAGGTTGGAACCAAGGTTGGGAAGATTGGTATGGACAATCGAAAGACTATGTGTTTGACTTTGTGTCGCCTTATCCCGATTTTGATGTTGAGGAACTTAACCGATATGCACATAGTAAGGGTGTACGACTGATGATGCACCATGAAACATCAGCATCGGTGCGTAACTATGAGCGGCATCTCGATGCGGCCTATCAATTCATGGCCGATCATGGCTATAATGCAGTAAAAAGCGGTTATGTAGGTAACATCATTCCAAGGGGAGAACATCACTATGGGCAATGGATGGTAAACCACTATTTGTATTGTGTCACCAAGGCTGCCGATTATAAAATCATGGTTAACGGGCACGAAGCTGTACGCCCGACGGGTTTATGCCGCACCTATCCCAATTTGATTGGCAATGAGTCGGCACGCGGAACTGAATATCAGGCTTTCGGCGGCAGCCGTCCGGGGCATACATCAATATTGCCGTTTACCCGTTTGGTGGGAGGACCTATGGATTACACACCGGGTATATTTGAAATGAATATAAGCAAACTCAATCCGAATAACGATTCACATGCAAATACCACCATTTGTGGCCAACTTGCCCTTTATGTTACCCTTTATAGCCCGTTGCAGATGGCAGCTGACATTCCTGAAAATTACGAGCGTTTCATGGATGCATTCCAGTTCATAAAGGATGTTGCAGTCGATTGGGACAGATCGGTATATCTCGAAGCCGAGCCGATGGAGTATGTAACCATTGCACGTAAAGAAAAAGGCAGTGACAATTGGTTCGTTGGATGTACTGCAGGTGGCAGTGATCATAGATCGCAAATAACTCTCGACTTCTTGGACAAAGGCCGTAAATATGAGGCTACTATATATTGCGATGCTTCTGATGCCGATTATCTCAAAAATCCGCAAGCCTATACAATAACTACCAAAAAAGTTGACAGTAAAACCAAACTTGACCTCAATGCAAAGGCTGCCGGTGGATATGCTATTACTATCCGTCCGATAGAGTAAAACTTAAGAACTGTATATAATTGGCTCTGTGGATGATGCCCTCACTACATATGGTAGCTCTCGATGTGGGTGCCATTGTCGGAGATGCTTCATCGGTGGTGCGCTTGTCTGCAGCAATGTCGATAGTACCTCTTGCACGACAGGTGTATATATGTGGTTATCGACGGTGTAATCCATAAAGTAATAGTTAGATAGGGACTTTAAAAATTAGCCAACTAATTCGTAATACTTTGTGCATGAATTAGTTGGCTAATTTTATACTATTTACTGAAGTCCCTACCATAGTTCGTGCCGACAAACTTATAATCTATAACCGCCATCCACAATCACGTAGGGCAGGCTGTCACGACCATTATAACATTTCCAACCATGTCATGTGATACCGAAACGTTTTTTTCAAGCAAATAATATAATAATGAGTGTTTTTAACAAAAAATAGCTACTTTTGCTGTCGAAAAGAGGAATAACCAAAGAAATACAATACAAAAAGATGCAAAACGACAACAAAAACAAACAAAATTCCACGGAAGCAAAAATCCCCGACAATGCTTTCCGTGAATTAAAAGAGGGAGAAGAATATGTGCCCGTGCTGCATCCCGACAAAAACTATCCCGAGGTCACACCTTACAGTGTTTCGCTTGGGTTGGTGTTGGCTGTGATATTCAGTGCAGCAGCTGCATACCTCGGGTTACGCATAGGACAAGTGTTTGAAGCTGCAATCCCCATTGCCATCATTGCAGTGGGACTGTCTTCGGCAATGAAGCGCAAAAACGCTCTCGGAGAAAATGTCATTATCCAGTCGATAGGCGCCTCATCGGGAATCGTAGTGGCTGGTGCCATTTTTACACTGCCGGCTCTTTACATCCTTAAAGCCAAATATCCCGAAATCGCAGTCAGTTTTCTCGAAGTGTTTCTGAGTTCGATGCTTGGAGGCGTACTCGGCATACTGTTCTTTATCCCATTCCGAAAATATTTTTGTTCCGACATGCACGGCAAGTTTCCATTCCCCGAAGCCACAGCCACAACACAAGTGTTGATTTCGGGTGAAAAGAGTGGCAATCAGGCAATGCCACTTGTGTTGGCAGGTCTCGTAGGTGGAATCTACGACTTCCTGCTTGCCACATTCGGATGGTGGAGCGAAGTGCTGACAACCAAAATCATTCCTTGGGGCAACGAGATTGCCACCAATGCCAAGATGGTGTTTAAAATCAATACACAAGCTGCCGTGCTAGGTCTCGGCTATATTGTGGGACTAAAGTACAGCTTCATCATATTTGCAGGATCGGCGTTTATTTGGTTTGTGATAATCCCGCTGCTTGGCATGAGTCCAGAATATGCCTCGCTTGCTCCGGAACAAATATTCTCCGACCAAGCGCGATACATTGGCATTGGCGGTATAGCCATGTCGGGAATCATAGGCATAATCAAGTCTTGGCCAATCATTAAAAATGCAGTAGGCCTTGCCGGAAAAGAATTCAGAGGCAAGGAAGCCAATGCCAAAAAGGTGATACGCACACAGAAAGACATTTCAATGAATGTGCTAATCTTCGCACTGATTGCAGCTTTGCTTGTTACCGCAGTATTTTTCTACTTCGGCGTTATACACAACCTGTTCCAAACCATTGTGGCATTTATCGTAGTCACAGTAATAGCATTCCTTTTCACGACCGTCGCCGCCAATGCCATAGCCATAGTCGGTACCAATCCGGTGTCGGGAATGACACTTATGACACTCATCATAGCTTCGGGCATATTTGTGGCAATAGGGTTGCAAGGTGCTGCCGGCATAGTGGCATCGATGGTAATAGGAGGTGTGGTATGCACGGCACTTTCAATGGCAGGTGGCATGGTAACTGACATGAAAATCGGTTATTGGATAGGTACTACACCTGCCAAACAACAATCTTGGAAATTCCTCGGAACGTTTGTATCGGCAGCTACGGTCGGAGGTGTCATGCTATTGCTTAACGAGGTATATGGATTCGTTGGCGAAAACGCACTGGTTGCTCCACAGGCCAATGCAATGGCCGCTGTCATTGACCCCTTGATGATGGGTGGGGAGACTCCATGGATGCTCTACATCGTAGGGGCCATATTTGCCGTATTACTTAACTGGCTCGGCGTTCCTGCACTTGCATTCTCTCTCGGCATGTTTATTCCTCTCGAACTCAACACACCCTTGCTCGTCGGTGGTGCAATCAGTTGGTTTGTAAGCACGCGCTCCAAAGACGCGGCTGTCAACAAAGCCCGTCTCGACCGTGGTACTCTACTTGCCTCAGGCTTCATTGCCGGCGGTGCTTTAATGGGTGTCATAAGTGCCGGTGTCAAATTTGCCGGATTTGAATACAGCCACTCAATGAACGAAATCACATTGCAATCAACAGGACTTGTAATATATGCCCTGCTCATAATCTGGCTTGCATGGAGCTGCTTCCGCGCCAAGCCTGAAGAATAAAAAACGCATCTAACCTAAATGAGGCATCGAAAGACTGGAATAAAGACACTTTCGATGCCTCGTTTTATTTGATTATGCTTCAAAACAAGCACGTTGTGCCCATACACCGCACCACAAAACTGCAAACAACAACAAGCGAATCGGCATTCAGCCAATCCGCTTGTTGTTGTGACCCATACAGGATTCAAACCTGTAACCTTCTGATCCGTAGTCAGATACTCTATTCAGTTGAGCTAATGGGCCTAATTGTGGGTACAAAGGTAGTCATTATTCCCGAATATGCAAAATTTGGCTTGTTTTTTCAATAGTTTTTCAATGGCAACCACATCAAAATTACCGGACAAATCAAATTTAAGAGGGAATACATGACTTGCTGCTTTTGAAAAATACAATCGAAGTATGACCGATTCATAGCTTATAGCATCAAAACAGCCCGATAGCTTGTCTTTAAAATCCCCTCCATCAAGAAAAGACACTTCGGTGCATCGTTGTTTCAACGACTTTTTATTGGGAACATTACTCCTTGCAATTTCTGAAGGGCGGCTCTGGATTTGTTTGCTTATGACTTGATTTTGATAACAAATTGTTGTAATTTTGCACCGTTTTTGAAAAGAAAGGTTTGAATTCGCCCCATTTTAAACGCATAATTGTAAAAATCGGCAGTAATGTGCTGACACGTGCCGATGGCACTCTCGACATTACAAGGATGTCGGCTATTGTCGACCAAGTTGCTTTTTTGCACAAACAAGGCATCGAAGTGATAATGGTAACTTCGGGAGCAGTAGCATCGGGGAGAAGCGAAATGCGCAACGAAACGACTACACACCGACGGCTTGATTCAGTGTCGGCAAGACAGTTGTTTTCGGCTGTAGGACAAGCCAAACTCATCAACCGCTATTACGAATTGTTACGAGAACACGGCATTAAATGCGGACAAGTCCTTACAACTAAGGAGGATTTTTCCACACGGCACAAATACCTCAACCAAAAACATTGCATGGAGGTAATGCTCGATAACAAAGTCATACCGATAGTAAATGAAAATGACACAATATCGGTGACCGAACTGATGTTCACTGACAACGATGAACTTTCGGGACTTATTGCCACGATGATGGGAGCGCAAGCCCTTGTATTGCTAAGCAATGTCGATGGCGTGTATGACGGCGACCCCGACAATGCTGCCTCACACGTGATTCGCAAAATAAACTATGACGAAAAAAATGCCTGCAACGAGCAATACATAAAGCAAACTCATTCATCGGTAGGCCGAGGTGGAATGGGTTCAAAATTCAGCACTGCCTGCAAAGTGGCATCAGAAGGAATAGCCGTATATATAGCCAATGGCAAACGCGAAGGGATACTATATGACATCATAAGCGGCACAGATGATAATAGTAGCGTACCGTTCACACTATTTTCTCCGTCGCCACGACCAATATCGAGCATGAAAAAGTGGATTGCCCACAGCAACAGCTTTGCCAAAGGGGAAATATATGTCAACCAAGGAGCGTATGAAGCTCTTACCTCGTCACGGGCGGCAAGCCTGCTACCTGTGGGGGTGACACGAGTGGTTGGAGAATTTGAAAAAGACGATATTGTGAGAATAATATCGCCCCAAGGCAAGCCATTCGCAATAGGCTGCATCAGTTGCGACAGCACCACAGCAGCAGCCAAGGCCGGCAGCCAAGGCGACCGACATCTCATTCATTACAACTATTTGTATATAGAAAAAGAAAATAATGGCTAACGATATTTTCACATCTGCGCGTGAAGCATCCCGTAAATTAAACTTGGCCGAACCGCAAGATATAGACAGTTTACTTTTGCAACTTGCCGACAACACGGTGAGCCACACAGACGAGATATTGCATGCCAACAGTAAGGACTTGGCCCTCATGGATCCGGCAAATCCGCGATACGACCGTCTGCGGCTTGATGCAAAACGCATTGCCGGCATTGCCGACGGAATACGTGAAGTTGCGGCATTGCCATCCCCACTTGGACTGACCCTTGCAGAGTGGAGCCAACCAAATGGGATGCACATAAGCAAAGTGTCGGTTCCGTTTGGCGTAATAGGCGTGATATATGAGGCTCGCCCCAACGTGACACTCGATGTATTCTCCTTATGCTTGAAAAGCGGCAGTGCCGTGCTCTTAAAAGGTGGAAGCGATGCGCAGCAATCAAACGAAGCAATTATTAAGATAATCACCGATACACTTGCCGAGACCGGATTTTCTACCGACACGGCTCAATTGCTGCCGCCTTCGCATGAAGCAACAACCGAGATGCTCAATGCAGTTGGTCTTGTTGACCTTATCATTCCTCGTGGCAGCAAGTCACTGATCGACTTTGTGCGCAACACGTCGCGTGTACCCGTTATCGAGACAGGAGCGGGCGTGTGCAGTTGCTATTTCCATAGCAGCGGCGACATTGAAAAAGGGCGAAACATTGTGTATAATGCCAAGACTCGACGTGTAAGCGTATGCAACGCTCTCGATTCGCTCATAGTTGACCGTGACCGACTTGCCGACTTGCCCACACTTGTTGCCCCTCTTGCAGACAAGCAAGTGGTGATATATGCCGACAGTGAAGCATATACGGCTCTTGACGGTAAATATCAATTCTTGCAACATGCTACCAACGATGATTGGGGGCAGGAATATATGGACTATAAGATGTCGCTGAGAACGGTTGCCGGCATTGACGAAGCTCTCGCATACATTTACCGCTATTCGTCAAAACATAGTGAAAGCATCATTGCGGAAGACAAGGATGCCTGCCGTCGTTTTTTACGAGAGGTTGATGCCGCCTGTGTTTATTCCAATCTGCCCACTTCATTTACCGATGGCGGGCAATTCGGATTTGGAGCTGAAATAGGTATCTCGACACAAAAATTACATGCGCGCGGACCTATGGGATTACGTGAAATCACTACCTACAAGTATATTATTGAGGGGGATGGGCAAATACGGAATGCTTAACAGAACTATAAACAAAATACACACTCTACAGATAAGATGAAAAAAACAGCTACACTCATGCTTTCACTTGTACTTGCTGCCACAGTGGCACAAGCCGGGCAGATAGATCCACAACAAGCCCAAGCAATCGCATCGCAATTCATTTCAAGTTCAAAGATGTTGAAATCGAGCGGCGACAGCAGTGTTTCAATGCAACTTGCTTACACAGCAACGGCTCAAGACGACAACAGTAAAAACATGCTTTATGTAGTCAACCGCGGCTCTGATGAAGGGTATGTGGTGGTTGCCGGTGATGATGCCGCACCAAACATGGTACTTGGTTACACCGACAACGGCTCGTTTGACTATGACAACGCCCCCGACAACCTTAAATGGTGGCTTGCCGAATATGTACGGCAACTGGAATTCATTACAGCCAACGGCATAACTGCCGAAGAACAGGTTGCACCGGCATCTTTCGACACGAGCGTTGAGCCGATGGTTACAACCCTATGGGATCAAGGCTCACCCTACAATGACCAGTGCAACGGTTATTACACCGGCTGCGTGGCCACTGCAATGGCTCAGGTGATGAACTTTCACGAATGGCCAAAACAAGGAACCGGCAAGAAAACCTATTATGACAGTTACAGCGGTAAACGGTTAACTGCCGACTTCGGTTCTACCACCTACCAATGGGATCTCATGCTCGACACCTATGACTCGTCGAGCAGCGCAGAATCGTGCGAGGCAGTCGCCACACTAATGTTCCACTGTGGGGTGTCGGTGGAGATGGCTTATATGGCCGATGCCAGTGGTGCTTATTCATATGATGCAGCGGCAGCACTCATGGAATATTTCGGCTACCCCGACAATGTACAAATCATCCACCGAGACTATCGCACCTACGACGAATGGGTATCTACCATAAAAGGGGAAATCGATGCCGCACGACCGGTGCTTTTAGGTGGACAATCGACTGACGGCGGGCACGAATTCGTAATCGACGGATACAATACCGACGGCTATTTCCACGTCAACTGGGGCTGGAGCGGACAATCGAATGGTTACTATTTGCTTGCTACGCTCAACCCTTACGAAGGACAAGGTATCGGTAGTGGCTCGTCTAGTGGTTTCAAATATATGCAAGATGCAATAATCAATGTTCAGCCTCCGGTAGGTGACGAAACTCCTTTATACGAAATCGATGCCGATGAAGTGGTATCGAGCGTTAGTACAGCAAAAGTCGGAGAATCAGCAGGAATTACTTTATCTTCCGTAATAAATTATGGATGCCAAGAGGTTTCCATCAATTTCGGTGCAATGATAACAGACGAAAACGGAGAAGAAATTTCTTCGACGTTCGAAGATAGTCGTTATACTGCAACTTCATATTCCTATATCGTTTATTATTCTACACACACCGTTACATACGATATACCCGCCGACCTTGCCGATGGCACTTATCGGGTGTACCCAATATACCGCCACTACAGCGACAACACCTTGACGGGCCGCATCCACATTAGCCAATTGTCAAACCAGTATGTGGCAATGTCGGTTACAGATGGCATCGCGACGTTCAGTAATGCCAGCACCACTTACGACCAATTGACTGCCGATAATATAATAGTTGTTGAAAATTCATCATTTACATCGGGAAGCACTTCAACGATTCAAGTGGATATAACCAACAATGGGGAAGAAACTTTCTCGGGTTTGCTAAGCTTCGCCCTGCTTTACCAAGATTCCGATGATTTTGCATATTACGGCACATACTATAACTATTATACAGGTTTTTCCGATGATTTCGATGTCTATACCATAGATGCAGGTGAAACACAAAGCGTTAAAATGTCACTTACTATAAGCAATTTCAGTGCAGACGATGACTATTATCGCGTGGTGGTCATAAACAACAATTACGACATAATAGGCACACCACAACTGGTGAAGACAAACAATCCCTCAATTACCTGTACAGGGAATCCACAAGTCGAATCAAGCGACAATGTGGATGCAAATGATATACGGGCAAGTGTCACATTGCGCAACCAGTCTTCGACCGATAGCTATGAGGGGAATGTCAGAGCATTGATTTACAGCAATGGCAAGCAAACCGCAATACTCGACACACAAGCCATAACAATCGAGGCCGACGGTACGACCGATGTGTATTTTGCAGGTGAATTCCCTGATGCGGTGGTCGGCAACACTTATACCCTATATATATACAATTGTGCCAATGGCTCACTTCTTGTGCCTTACTATGCCACATTCACAGTCGGCACGGCACACAGTTCATCAGTTGAAAACGTCATTGCATCAACAACTGCACGAATATTCCCCAACCCTGTAACAAATACGCTTAACATATCGGCTTCAGGTACCCCCATCGAGGAAGTAACCATATACAGCCTATCAGGAACAAAAGTGGCTGCCGCCAACGGCAATGGCGATGCAACGGTTCAAATCGACATGACCGGACTGGCTGCCGGCACATACTTGGTGCGAATTGCTTCAGCTACGGGCAGCAGCGTCGAGAAAGTGATTAAGAAATAACCACGCATTATATCAAAAGCGACATTTTATTTACCCCTTGCGGCTCGGTGATGCCATTTATGCAGTCACTGAGCCGCAAGTGCATTTTCACACCTTAGTTCCATTTTTCCTATTTATTCTAACAAAAAATACAGTCTCTTTTATCTGACACATATTTGGGTTAATTTTGTACATCAAAAGCCAATCAAGAAAGTATGAGAATTGGGAACATCGACTTAGGCAAACGACCTGTGCTGTTGGCACCGATGGAAGACGTGACTGACCGCTCTTTCAGACTGATATGCCGTGAAGAGGGAGCCGACCTGGTTTATACCGAGTTTGTTTCGGCGGATGCGTTGATTCGCAACATCGACAGCACCACTCGCAAGCTAGGCATATACTCCGCCGAACGTCCGGCAGCAATACAGATATACGGTCGCGATATAGACACAATGGTCGAAGCTGCACGCATAGCCGAAGCTGCCCACCCCGACTTGCTTGACATCAACTTTGGTTGCCCCGTGAAGAAAGTGGCATCAAAAGGTGCCGGAAGCGGGATGCTTCGCAATGTGCCCCTCATGCTCGATATTACACGAGCAGTGGTTAATGCAGTGAAGATTCCGGTAACGGTAAAAACTCGCCTCGGATGGGACTGTGAAAACAAAATAATCACCACACTTGCCGAACAGCTACAAGACTGCGGCATACAGGCATTAACGATACACGGTCGCACACGTAGCCAAATGTACACCGGTCATGCCGACTGGACTCTAATTGGCGAGGTAAAGAACAACCCGCGTATCACAATTCCGATAATCGGTAATGGCGACATAACCACACCACAGGCTCTCGTCGAACATTTCGACCGTTATAATGTCGATGGTATCATGGTAGGACGTGCATCAATAGGCGCACCGTGGATATTCAGAGAAATGAAGCATTACCTGCAATATGGCACCGAACTTACCATCCCCACTGCCGAAAAAATGAAACTTATCAGACGGCAAATACGTGAGAGCATCGAAAGGATAGACGAGTATCGCGGGATTCTGCACATTCGCCGGCACCTTGCCGCATCGCCGCTTTTCAAGTGCATCCCCAATTTCAGAGAAACCCGAATCGCCATGTTGCGAGCCGACACATACAAGGAACTTGACGAAATCCTGACTCTTATAGAAGAAAAATATTTACAGTAACACGATGAAACGATTACTTCTTTTGTCATGCATTACTCTTGTCTGCTTTGCCATATCACAGGCACAAAATGAACAACAAAAATATGAACTTAACGTGGGCGACTTTAACAAGTTACGCATTACCGACGGATTGAACGTAACCTACCGATGCAATGCCGATTCGGCAGGCATTGCCGTGTTTTCTGCCACAATCAACGAAATGAGGTCACTGCTGTTTTATAACAAGCGTTCGACACTTCTCATACAAATGTCAACCAACGATGCCATTGCCGGCAACGCCATGCCGCACATAACCGTATATTCTTCTGCAATAACGGAATTGGAAAACGAGTCTGACAGCACACTTTTTGTCGAAAATGTAATATCAGACAAAAAAATAAAACTGAAACTTTCCAAAAACGGCAAGATTATAGCCCGTGGCATTGAGGCCCGGGAAGTGGAAGCAAAAATACTTACAGGAAATGGAGAGATAGTAATAGCCGGCAATTGCAACAAAGCCAACCTGCGATGTACCGGTACAGGCAACATCGATGCCGGAAAACTCCATGCCAAAGATGTAGATTGCATGATATTGGGTACTGGCTCGGTGACATGCCATGTAGATAATGGCAAACTGGTTACAAAGGGAAGTGGACCGGGACGGGTTTATTACCACGGTACTCCCTCCAAAATCAAGTCATACCATCTCGGAAAGTTAAAAACAATTTCCGATAATGACGACAACGAACAGTCTGACACCACAAGCATCTACAACGATGCGGAATATCATAAAATCTAAAAAGGACGCACGGAGCCAAACAATGTGTTGTGCGTTGAATCACACATTCCAAGTTGGAAAAGCCGTAAAATGAAATTTTTTTCGTTACTTTTGTTCAATGTAATAAAAAATTGCTTGATATGAGACCAATCGACATCAAGTCGCTGAACGACAATACATTTGACCTTATAGGCAAAGAATGGCTGTTGGTTACAGCCGGCAACAAAAATGATTTCAACATGATGACGGCATCCTGGGGCTGCATCGGTTGGCTGTGGCACAAGCCCGTGGCAGTGATTTTCGTGCGACCGGAACGTTACACACACGAATTTATAGAGCAACACGACTATTTTACACTTTCATTTCTTGGAAACAATACCGAGATGAGGGAAGTGTATAACCTATGCGGCAGCAAGTCGGGACGCGACTGTGACAAGGCTAAAGAAACGGGGCTGAGCATCGTTGAAACAGAGCTCGGCAACATCGCCTACGAGCAATCACGCCTCACACTTGAATGTCGGAAACTCTACAAAGACTGTTTCAAACCGTCAAGCATCATCGACCAATCGATAACCAAGTGGTATGGCGGCAAGGCCGGTGGCTATCATGACATATATATAGCCGAAATAGTCAATGCTTTCGCAAAATAAACAATTTTTTCAACTAACGGACACACTAGACAATCGTCAATCATACAAAAATATTCACTTGTTTTCATAACATAAAACGGCTTTCAGACAGTCTTTAAAAAATAGACTGATTTGTTTTGAACTGCACCCAACTTGACGTATCTTTGCATCAGGATAACAAGAATCCAGTGTAAAATACTGCTGTTTACGACCACTATGATGCGACCACACATTCATGACGAACGCAATTTGAAGGAAACGGTTGTCCGGTTGTCCGACAAAGAAAGCTTGTGCCGTATGTGCCATTTGCGACTTGGATTCGAGCTGCTGCCACAGGAACCTATAATAAACGAGCTTGTCATGCTGTGCCGCTCGGTGCTGTTCCCCGGCTTTTTCGGGAAAGACGATGTTAACGCTTTCAACCTCGAATACATGATAGGGTTGCAAATGGAGCGGTTAAAGAGCCTGCTCGAAAACCAGCTCGTAGCAGGATTGGTGTTTGCCGGCAACTACAATGACAATGGCAATCCCGACCTTGGCACACTAATGGAAACAGCCCATGAAGTGACAATGCGCTTCCTACACCGGTTGCCCGAGTTACGAAGTATTCTGCATACCGATGTCGAAGCCATATACCTTGGCGACCCTGCTGCCACAAGCCACGAAGAAGTGATATACTGCTATCCTGCCATCAAAGCGATAATCAACCACCGCATTGCCCACGAGCTGCTGATGGAAGGCATTCCCATCATACCGCGCATGATAAGTGAAATGGCTCACTCCGAAACAGGCATTGACATTCACCCGGGAGCGCAAATCGGTCACCATTTTGCCATTGACCATGGCACGGGCGTGGTGATAGGAGCTACATCTATCATCGGAAATAACGTAAAGCTATACCAAGGCGTGACACTTGGAGCCAAAAGTTTTGATCTTGACGAGGACAACAACCCCATCAAGGGCATCCCACGCCACCCCATTATCGGCAATAACGTGATTATATATTCCAATGCCTCGATACTTGGGCGCATAACCATAGGCGACAATGCCATAATAGGTGGCAACATTTGGGTGACTGCCGATGTGCCACCGGGAGAACGATTGACACAAGCCAAGGCTAATAATAACAACAAAATAACGACACCCCAAGAGTGATGATGAGCAATTTTGAAATGGTTGCCAAAACGTTTAAAGGACTTGAAAACGTATTGGCCGATGAATTGAAGCAATTAGGAGCCGAAAATGTGGAACCGGGCAACCGCATGGTTTCTTTTACCGGCGACCTCGCAATGCTGTACCGTGCCAATATAGGCTGCCGCACCGCTCTCAGGATATTGAAACCCATATACAAATTTTACGCACAAGATGCCGACGAGCTATACAAAGCCGTAAAAGACTTTGCTTGGGACGAATACCTGAATCCGACACAAACATTTTCGATAGACTCGACAGTGCATAGCGAAAATTTCAAGCACAGCAAGTTTGCCACCTATCGCGTAAAAGACGCCATTGTGGACTACTTTACCGAGAAATATGGCAAACGCCCGTCTATAAGGCTTAACAACCCCGATTTCGTGTTTGACGTGCATATTTCCAATAATGAGATAACATTGTCGCTCGACAGCTCGGGCGAGTCGTTGCACAAACGCGGCTATCGTGTTGCACAAACCGAAGCGCCCATCAACGAAGTGCTTGCCGCCGGAATCATATTGCTCTCGGGGTGGAAAGGCGATACAGATTTTATTGACCCAATGTGTGGCTCAGGGACATTCCTTATCGAAGCGGCCCTCATTGCAGCAAACATCAATCCGGGCATTTTCAGATCAAGTTTCGCATTTGAGCGTTGGCCCGACTTCAATCATGAGCTATTCGATGAAATATACAATGACGACAGCCATGAACGCAAATTCACCCATAAGATTTACGGGTCTGACATTTCGCCAAAGGCCATTGATATAACCATGCGCAACATCAAGAGTGCATCGGTGGGGAAATATATCGAAGTCAAGGCACAACCGTTGCAGAACATCGAAGAAGTACCACATGGAGGGACTCTTATCACCAATCCTCCATACGGGGAACGCATTGCGGTTGAAGATATGGAATCGCTCTACCGCACCATCGGCAACAAGTTGAAAAATGTGTTCAAGGGCTATAAGGCATGGATAATCGGGTACAATACAGAATTGCTCGATATGATAGGACTGAAACCATCGGTCAGATTTCAGTTGCTCAATGGCGCACTCGACTGCGAATTGCGTGAATATGTGATATTCGAAGGCTCTTACGACAACTTCCGCCGAGAGGGAAACAGTGTGAAAAACGAGGATTTCAAAGGTGTGCGCAAACCGGCATTCCGCCATCGCGAATTTAAACCGACAATACAAAAAGGGCGTGATGACAACAACGAACATACACACTTTAACAGGTTTAAACGTGACGATGAACGCCGCAACAAGACATCCGAAGGCGAATATCGGCGCAGCGGCAGACGACAATCGAGATTCCGCGACGAGGACAAGCCCAGAAATGCACTGGAAGAAAAAATCCGCCGGCCATATCACGAACGCAGGCAATCATCTGACAGCACATCAAGGGATGCTAACAAACAACCACACACGCAAGTCCATAACGAAGAACGTACTAGCCGAATGGTGAGATTCAAGCAACCGCAACTGTCGGCCGACATGGAGAAACCCATCATTCATGGACGACGCAACAGTTGGCGACGTAACGATCTCCCCGAGGAGAACAAAGATAATAATGAAAAATAGCAACATTTTACTACAATGATGAAAAAATATACTGTATTGCTTTTGGGGTCGGGAGGCCGAGAATCGGCATTGGCATGGAAACTCTCACAAAGTCCAAAGCTCGACAAACTATACATAGCACCAGGCAACGGTGGCACGACACAATATGGCACCAACGTCAGTCTGTCGCCACTCGACTTTATGGCAATCAAGGAATTTGCCGTCAATAACAATGTCAACATGATAGTCGTTGGTAATGAGGATCCTCTCGTAGCGGGGATTTACGACTTCTTTGCCAATGATGCCGATACAATCAATCTGCCGGTGATAGGTCCTTCGAAAGCCGGTGCAATGCTCGAAGGAAGCAAGGATTTTGCAAAGGAATTTATGAGCCGTCATGGCATACCCACTGCAAAGCACTTGAGTGTAAATGCTACTACAATCGAAGAAGGCTTCCGGTTCCTTGAGGGCATGACACCACCTTATGTGCTTAAAGCCGACGGTCTCGCCGCAGGAAAAGGCGTATTGATCATTCCCGACATAAATGAGGCAAAAAAACAATTGCAAGCCATGCTTGGCGGGATGTTCGGTACATCATCAAGTACAGTTGTCATTGAGCAGTTCCTTAGCGGCATAGAATGTTCGGTATTTGTCCTTACCGATGGCTCTGACTATAAAATCCTGCCCGTGGCAAAGGACTACAAGCGCATAGGAGAAGGTGACACCGGTCCAAACACAGGCGGAATGGGAGCCGTTTCACCCGTGAGTTTTGCCGATGCGACATTTATGCACAAAGTGGAAGAACGCATAATCAAACCGACCATTAACGGTCTTAAACAGGAGAACATCACCTATCGCGGTTTTATATTCTTCGGGTTGATAAATGTGGATGACGACCCATACGTCATTGAATATAACGTGAGAATGGGTGACCCCGAAACCGAAGTGGTTATGCTGCGCATCACAAGCGACCTGCTCGACATGTTCGAAGGCGTAGCAACAGGCACATTGGCAAAACGCCATCTCGAAATAGATACGCGCTATGCCACAACAGTAATGGCTGTATCGGCAGGATATCCGGGCAATTACTCCAAGGGGAAAGAAATCACAGGCATCGAAAACATCGATGGCAGCATATTGTTTCATGCAGGCACATGCCGTGCCGACGACGGAAAACTACTCACCTCGGGCGGTCGCGTCATTGCCGTCAGTTCTTATGGGAGCAATAAGGAAGAAGCGTTGCAAAAGTCTTTTGACAATATCGAAAAAATCTGCTTTGAGGGCAAAACATATCGTCACGACATAGGCTTTGATTTAAAATAACCGACAAGCAAACAAAGGTTTGTCAACATCAGAAATTGCACAGACGACAGGTTTGATGAAGAGGACATCATCAATATTGGGTGATAATCCAAAGAAAAAGTGGACAGAGAACGAAAAATAAACCAATTTTTGAATGGACGGGGTTTTAACATCGTCACAACAATATTATTCGTTGTCGCGGCAATTAGCCACACTTTCATTCTGCATGACGAGATTTCGTCCACAAGCAACAGCGGTTTATGCCTGCCATCATGCAATATGTGGTTTGACAACCGTTGGTGGTCGGCGATTCTCAATATTGCATGTATAGTTGCCATTGGCTACATGCTCAAGCACCTTAACAGCCTGCATGGTTTCATTCGGGCAAATGCTGCCATTGCCCTGTCATCATTTATGCTGTTGGAGATTGCCAACCCATGCATATCAAGCTACTTCTTCGAAGGGACTGCCATGCTTGTGGTTACGACAGTTTCGGCATACATTATTTTCAGTACCTACCACCGGCACACATCGCAGCGCAGCATTTTCCTTGCATTTGCGTTGCTAAGTTTCTACACTATGTTCCAATTCTCGGCGATATACCTGATGGCGGTGTTTTTCTTGAGTTTCATACAAATGCGTGTAATGCACCTGCGCGGGTTTATTGCAATGCTTATGGGAATTATTACGCCCTATTGGATAGTCCTCGGGCTTGGTCTGGTTACATTCGACAGTTTTGCAATCCACGAAATGCACAATGCGTGGCAAACAATTGTTACACAACATCCATTTGTGATTATCATCACATGTTCGGCAACGGCACTTGCTGCCTTGGTGCTAATGATGCAAAACATGATGCGAATAATCAGCTACAATGCCAAACGCCGTGCCTGCAACGGATTATTTTCGACACTTGCCATAACAACGATAATAATGATGTGTGTCGATTATACCAATGTCATTACTTATTTGCCGACTCTTAACCTGTGTCTTGCCATACAAGTAGGACACGCATTTACTACAAGCAACAACGACCGTCGTTACATTCCCATCCTTGCATTGTGTGCAATATGCATCGGTATGCATATTTATAATTCATTGTAACCACTATGAAATTTGTCATAGAAAACCATATTCCCTATATCAAGGGATTACTCGAACCATTTGCTTCAGTGGAATATCTGCCATATTCCGAGATTACCAATGCAACCGTAGCCGATGCCGACGCAATCATAGTACGCACTCGCACACGATGTGATGCAACCTTACTCAAGAACAGCCGTTGCTCGTTCATAGGCAGTGCCACAATCGGTACCGACCATATCGACCTCGACTATTGCCGCCGCCAAGGCATCTCGGTGTACAATGCCCCGGGATGCAACGCTCCGGCAGTAGCCCAATACGTATTGTCAACGATAGGCAGACTAATGCAGCACGATGGCATCGACAATCCCGGCAGCACTACAATAGGCATTATCGGCGTAGGTCATGTCGGAAGCATCGTAGCACGTTGGGCAACCGAAACAGGTTTTAAAATATTACTGAACGACCCGCCACGGCAACGCACAGAATCGGACTTCTGCGGCACAAGTATCGACGATATAACACGGCATGCCGACATTATCACATTCCACACGCCACTCACACGTATCGGAAACGATGCCACATGGCACTTGTGCGATGCCGATTTCATTAATAAATTACACCGGTGCCGGCTGCTAATCAACAGCGCACGCGGCCCCATAACAGATACCAATGCATTGCTCGACGGGCTGCAAACCGGCAAAATCGGCAATGTAGCCATCGACTGTTGGGAAAATGAGCCCTGTATCAACCAACTGTTGCTTAACCGCGCCTTTATAGCTACTCCGCACATCGCAGGATATTCACAAGAGGGTAAAATGAGAGCCACTGCAATGATTGTCGAAAAAATAAACAAGCACTTCGGCATCAACGCAAAAATCCCATCGGTGGCTGCACCGGCACAAGGGGCGGCCGATGTGACGCTTTCGCGCATTATGGACAGCTACAATCCATTGGTCGATACAACCCTGCTCAAGAATTGCCCCGACCAATTCGAGCATCAACGCAACCATTATCCACTGCGTCACGAGGTGATTTAGAGTAATTAATACTTTTTTCTCCCTACATAGAGATTATTTGTCATAATTTTGTGGCATTTAAAATGTTATATCTGATGATGACGGGACAACGCCACTGCATCATATTCGCCTTTATCATCTTCATCACCACAACTTTGGCGATGAAAGCAGAAGTCACACCGGTTTCTGGATTGCAGCGTGTGTACAAAGGCAAATACCATTTCATAGATGAGGACACCGGCGACACATTGTGCATGATTGTGATGAATCCCATCACCGTATATCCTGCCGAACGCTTTACCAACAAGAAAGATGAGGAATTTTACTGGCGCACGGTGAGGGATGTGAAAAAAACACTTCCTTATGCCAAATTGATTTGCTCCACACTGCTTGAAACATACGAGTATCTCGAAACATTCGAAACCGAAAAAGAGAAACAAGAATATTTAAAAGACTTTGAAGGGGCTATATTCGAACAATATAAACCCGTACTGAAAACATTTACACGCTCACAGGCAAAGATGTTGGTAAAACTTATCAGCAGGGAAACCAACCAATCGTCATTCCACATCGTCAAGGCTTTTCTTGGCTCATTCCGCGCAGGATTCTGGCAGACCTTCGGTCGCATGTTTGGCGTGAACATGCGCACCGACTACGACCCACAGAATGACAAAGAAGATGCAATGATCGAACGCATCTGCATCCGTATCGAAACAGGCGTATTATAGCATATAGACTTATACAGTGTAACTATCACCTCGTTGACATACTGTGCATCATACAAATTTTGGACAAACACAAATTTGCTTTTGCGCTTGCCTTACACTAACTTTGCCACCGTAATCTTGCATGAGAAATGAAAATAGCTTTAATCGGATACGGAAAAATGGGGCACGCCATCGAGAAATTTGCTCTCCGGCGCGGCCATGAAATAGTGTGCATCATCGACATTGACAATCAGGAAGACTTTGACAGCGCCAAGTTCAAATCGGCTGAGGTAGCCATCGAGTTCACAACTCCGGCCACTGCTTATGCAAATTGCCTCCGAGCTTTGCAAAATGGCGTGAAGGTAGTTTCGGGAAGCACCGGATGGAGTGACAAATTATCGCAATTGCGCAACGAAGTGGCAAACGTCCCGTCGGCAACATTCTTCTATTCTTCCAATTACAGTATTGGCGTAAACTTGTTTTTTGCTGTCAACCGATATCTTGCACGGTTGATGAATGGCTTTGAGCAATATGACGTGGATATGAAAGAGATTCACCACATCCACAAGCTCGACCACCCGAGTGGTACTGCAATAACGCTTGCCGAGGGGATAATAGAAAATATCGACCGGAAGACAGCCTGGACCGAAAACCCTACACCTGCCGAAAACGAAATTCGCATCGAGCATGAACGTACAGGAGAAGTTCCCGGCACGCATATCATCACATACAAGTCGCCTGTCGACAGGCTTACTATCACACACGAAGCCTTCAGCCGCGACGGATTCGCTCTCGGGGCTGTAGTGGCAGCCGAATGGCTGCGCGACAAAACCGGCTTCCTTGGCATGAACGACATACTGAAGTTTTAATTTACACCGACAACAATAATGAACAATAATATAAAGACACAGGAATCCAACGTAGAACGACACGGCACACTCAAGGAACGCCTTGCACGGGTCAAACGCACACGGTGGATACGTTTCGGCATCGTAGCTGCCATTTACATCTGGTGGGTAATTTGGCTCGGTTCTTGGTGGGTGATACTGTTCCTGCCGTTGCTTGCCGACATCTACCTTACGCAATACATTCCTTGGACTTGGTGGAAACGCAGCAAGAATCGCAAATTACGTTCTTTCATGGGGTGGGTCGATGCCATAGTTTACGCTCTCGTGCTCGTTTATTTCATTTTTATTTACATAGGGCAAAACTATCAGATACCATCTTCTTCCCTCGAAAAGACATTGCTCGTGGGCGACTACCTATGGGTGAACAAGATGATATACGGTCCACGTGTACCCAATACGCCCCTTCATTTCCCTCTCGCGCACCACACCATCCCCATACTTGATTGCAAGTCATATATAGAATGGCCGCAATGGGACTACCACAGATTGAAAGGATTCCGTAATGTGGAACGATATGATATTGTCGTTTTCAATTATCCGGCTGGCGACACAGTGGCGTTAAAGGTACAACAAGATCCTCGCAATTACTACACATTTTGTGAAATCGAGCACGGCGGACGTGCAGCTGTTTGGGCAAACAAAGCCAAATATGGCGATATAATTTACCGCCCCGTTGATCGACGTGAGAACTACGTCAAGCGGTGTGTGGGACTGCCCGGCGACACCCTGCAAATAAAAGACAACATAATATACATCGACGGTTCGCCACTTGCCGAGCCTGAGAATATACAATACAACTATTATGTACAAACCGATGGACGGCCTATCGACAATGCCACATGGGAATTGCTCGGAATAAGCAAAGACGACCGGTGGCTGGTATCCATTACCTCGCCACAAGAGAAATTGAAAGCAAAGGAAGACGGACTTACGGTAAAATCCGACGGCTCGGTACCGCCGGTTTACAAGCTACCGCTTACCGCTGAAATGCGCAGCAAAATGCGCCACATTCCATGGATTACGTGCGTCATTCCCGTCCCCGTCCCCGTCCCTGCGAATATACAATGCAACTGTTATGTACAAACCGACGGACGGCCTATCGACAATGCCACATGGGAATTGCTCGGAATAAGCAAAGACGACCGGTGGCTGGTATCCATTACCTCGCCACAAGAGAAATTGAAAGCAAAGGAAGACGGACTTACGGTAAAATCCGACGGCTCGGTACCGCCGGTTTACAAGCTACCGCTTACCGCTGAAATGCGCAGCAAAATGCGCCACATTCCATGGATTACGTGCGTCATTCCCGTCCCCCCGTATGAATTCATTTATCCAATAACTCACAACTATGGCTGGACACGAGCTAATTACGGTCCCGTATGGATTCCTCGGAAAGGCGAGACACTCGACCTGTCGCTCGATATCCTTCCCATTTATGAACGTGTGATAAAAAACTACGAAGGCAACGACCTTGAAGTACGCAACGGCAAAATATACATAAATGGAGAAGTTGCTTCGCAATACACTTTCAAGATGGACTATTACTGGATGATGGGTGACAATCGCGACAATTCGTTAGACTCGCGATTCTGGGGATTCGTGCCGGAAGACCATATAATAGGCTCCCCCATGTTTGTGATATTTTCTATCGACAAGGATAAAGGTATAAAAGGCATACGTTGGAACCGCTTATTTACTGATGCCAATCCCGATAAGTGATAACTGTAACTCTGCTACACCCGACATATTCGGTACGGCTTATCTTGGCAATGTGAGGTATTATGCCGCAATGTTGTCGGCAAAAGGCGGTGTGGTGATTGACACGAATGAACGGCTTTGCCGCAACTCTTGGATGCATAATCATTGCCGCATCATCGGGGCTAACGGCGTGCTAACCCTTACAGTCCCCATCGAACATATCGATACGGCATCGGCAGAGACCGGAAGGATTGCAATGCGCGACCTGCGAATCTCCGAACATGGCAATTGGCGGCGCATACATTGGGGCGCATTGTTTTCGGCATACGGTAAAACCCCTTTTTTCGAATATGCCGAAACTGATTTGCGGGCTGTGTATGAAAATCATTACAAATGGTTAATCGATTTCAACATGGCTCTGCACAATGTGGTGGTTGATTTCCTCGACCTGCCCATCACGACACAAGCAAAGCCTGTTGACGAATCCTGCCATCCGGCAAATGACCGAAGAGGCAATGTGGGAGGAAAGGGAAATGACGGAATCACAACAATAACCGACGTGCCATATTACAACATTTGGGAAGGGCGGTACGGCCACGTTCCGGCATTAAGCATCATCGACCTATTGATGAACTGTGGGAGGGAAGCTATTTTTATAATGCTCGAAATGATAAAATAAGAAATTCCTTGGAGTCACGTTTCCTGCAAACCTTGTACCTCTATATGCACAATAAAAATAGAGGGTGACCCAAAAGTCAGTACCGACTGACGGGTCGCCCTTTTTTGTTGTCTC
>CAYNBZ010000029.1:0-27612 GCA_964395975.1 uncultured Muribaculaceae bacterium
GCGTCGTACTCGTAGGAGCCGTCAGCCTGCCTGTACCACACTATCATGGAGAAGAGGCTTAGTCTGCCCCACACGTAGCCCATCAGCACCGAGCCGTCGCCCGACACCCTGCTAACCACATAGCCGTATCTGGGTTCGAAGCCCAGCTCGTCTTCAGTCGGGTATGGCAACACCTCGAATTCGCCGTCCCTCCAGATGCAGGGATAGAGAAAGGAATAAGAATCACCATCAACCCTACAATAACCTCCTATTATGCTCAGGTCGTCGCTTGCATATCTTGGTGCCGCTTTCACGTATCCATCGGGCACAGGCAGCTCGGTGGAGGTGCCGTCAATGGAAATAATCAGCGGAACACCGCCGTTTATGCATACCGCACTGCCGTCATCGCTTACGTGTTGGATGTTCCGGCTTTCTGACGTGTCCTCGTCTGAAAACACCGCGGCTTCACCCGTTTCAGTGTCATATATGGCCACCACGTTTTGGCTGTACCCTACATACATGGCGATGTATCTGCCGTTAGGAGAAACAGCCCTTCCTATAAGAGTTTCATAAACGTTGCCGTCGGCGTCGGTTATTTCACTGATGACCTGCATCGTCTGCGCGGAAGCGGCAGCGCATGCGCACAACGCCACGAGAAGCGTAGCGGACTTGCGGAAAAACTTATGTAAAGGAGACTTTTCCATAAGTACAAAATTTTAAAAAGTTAGACATTAAGAAAATAAATACGTGTGCAAGCGGGGGCATGCCCTTCAGGCCTTGTGCTTGAATGCTGCAAATATAATATAATATAATATAAACACTAAAATACCTTTCAGAAAGTTAAGAAAACACTGGCAGAAGTATGTAGAGACATTCAGTAAATAGTATAAAATTAGCCAACTAATTCATGCACAAAGCGTTGCGAATTGGTTGGCTGATTTCGTATCTTTAGGTATTGACATTGATTCCCTTCAAAAAGTAACGGCCTCACACCGGTAACCTTATCTTGAGAACCTGCACGTGTGTATGACCGATGCCACATGTTATGAGAGCCACATGCGTTTTCCTACGGACATGAAACTCCTTTGGGTAAGTATGGAATGGCTCTACAGGCATATTTGCCGGCATTGCAGGAATCCATGCATAAGATGTCCGCGCAACAAATATGCGAGAGTATGGGACCTCACTCCGGTATACACAGCAGGATTACCGGAAGCAGCTTCCCATCATCAGAAAGGTCCTTGTACAAGAGAAGGAACTGTTTGAAGGGCGGAAGGTCAGTGAGCGCATAGTCAGCATTGACCGTCATTATATACGTCCCATAGTAAGAGGTAAGGAAACAAAGTCTGTAGAGTTGGTGCAAGGTTAACAACATACAGATAAAAACACGGTAAAATAGCAATAAAAATGGCATATGAAATGATTATGGTCTATCATCTTTATATGCCATCTTAATTTTTTAGGGACATTTACTGAATATCCCTCATTTCAGAACGGGGCAAACAAAAAAAGTATCCGAAAAAGTGAATTCGAATACTTGATTCAACTTGCTGATATTCAATGATAGAAGCGGAGTGAGGGGGATTCGAACCCCCGATGCGCTTTTGACGCATACACGCTTTCCAGGCGTGCCTCTTCAGCCACTCGAGCATCACTCCATTGTCATGTTTCCCCCTAAATGGCGCACAAAGATAGTAACTTGCTGCGAAAAGGCAAAATTATGGATGAAAATTATGGAGTCAGCAAGGCTCAACGGCATAGTGTCAGGCGTTCAGAATTAAATCACATGCTTTACAGTATGTGCATCAGCATTGTGCTGACAGCGGTGTATATCACCATTCCTATTATGTCGTTGGTAATGCTGATGAATGGACCTGTTGCAAGCGCAGGGTCGATTTTAAACTTTTCAAGTGTCAGTGGAACAAGTGTGCCAAATATCGAAGCGAAAATTACCACCGAAAAGAGCGACACTGATACAGCAACAGTGGTGATGCGTCCTGGGTCGTTGAGGAAGAAGCAGTTGTAAAGAAATACGAGCAATGAAATGATTGTTGCGTTGATAAGTCCGACACCAATTTCTTTGCCAATCTGCTTGGCTGCATGTTTTATGTCGAGGCTGCCATTGGCAAGGCCTTGTACCACGATTGCCGATGACTGGATGCCAACATTTCCGCCGGTGCCGCCGATAAGAGGTATGAACAGTGCCATGGCAGGGTTGGTGGCAAAACCGTTTTCGAAATTTCCGAGTATGACCGAGTTGGCAAGTCCGCCAATCATGCCGATGAGGAGCCACGGCAAGCGTGCCTTGGTTTGGGTTAACAGGTTATCGTTGGTTTCGACATCGGTTGAGATACCGGAAGCAAGTTGGTAATCGCGTTCGCTTTGTTCGCGCACTTGATCCATTATGTCGTCCACTGTAATGCGACCGACAAGGCGACCTATGGAGTCGATTACGGGCATTGCTACAAGATTATATTTTTCGAAGTCAAGGGCGACCTCTTCGATTGGAGTGTCGGTCTTGACTGCTATGGGGTCGGTGACCATTACATGCTTTATTTTCGATACCGACGGGTGCGTAATCATTTTCTTCAGCGGGAACACCCCTTTGAGGCGGTTTTCGTCGTCAACGACATATACGTAATATATTTCGTCCATATCCTCGGCCTGCATTCTCATTTGCTTCATGCATTCTGGCATACTCCAATTCTCGTTTACGACGATCATTTCAGTACCCATCAATCCACCGGCAGTGTCATCGTCATATTTTAGCAGGTCGATGATGTCCCCTGCCTGCTCCACATCGTCGATGTGCGAAATTACATCATCGCGGTCTTCTTCGTCGAGTTCTTGTATAAGGTCAACGGCATCATCCGAGTCCAAGTGTTCGAGCTGCTTGGCTATGTCCTCGTTGGGCATCTGTGCAAGCAATTTCTTGCGATCGTCCTCATCAAGTTCCATCAGCACTTCGGCTGCTGTTTCCTCATCGAGCAGTTTGTTGAGGAATTCGACCTCTTCGGTTTCGAGATCATGGTAAAGTTCGGCGATGTCGGCCGGATGTAGCCCATCGAGCAGCTCACGAACCTTTTCAAGGTCATTAGCCGCAACAATGTCTTTTACTTGCTGCAAATATTTGTCGCTATATTCTTTCATATTTCTTTTCTTATACACGCGTATGGCAGCGCACGGCGTGTGTTGGTGGCACAAAAGTGATTGTTTCTCGAATAGGTGTGACCGGTTTTTCTCTTCACGAGAAAATACTTACGCAAGCATCACGGTACAGTCCTGTTCGCGGCGATGATATTGGTCAGTTCGACAAATTGCGCTACGTCAAGTTGCTCAGGCCGCAACGTCAACATTTCAGCGCATTGGGAAGGCGGTGCTGGTAACAAGGCTTTTAACGAGTTGCGCAAAGTCTTGCGCCGTTGGCTGAAAGAGGCTTTTACTACAGTCTTAAACAGAGCTTCGTCACAGCCAAGCGAAGTGACATTGTTTCTCGTCAGCCTTATTACGCCCGACTTTACTTTTGGGGGAGGGTCGAAAACATTCTCATCGACAGTGAAGAGATACTCAATGTCATACCATGCTTGCAGTAGTACCGACAGTATGCCATAGGTCTTTGAGCCAGGCTGTGCTGCTATGCGTTGTGCCACTTCGCGTTGCAACATCCCGCCACAGCATGGCACTTGGTCTTTATATTTGAGTACCTTGAAAAATATTTGCGAAGATATGTTGTATGGGTAATTCCCGATTATGCAGAAAGGCTTGTCGCCATATATCTCTTTTAAGTCGAGTTTTAGGAAGTCATCAGCAATTATACGCCCGTCAAGCATGGGGAAATGCCTTTTCAGGTAGGCAACCGATTCATTGTCGAGTTCTACCACGCGCAAATCGTGTCCTGCCCCGATAAGGAATTTGGTCAACACACCCATGCCGGGACCCACTTCAAGCAAAGGTGTTCCCACGTGTCCTGTCATGGTGTCGGCGATGCGTTGTGCCACCGATAAATCGGTTAGGAAATGTTGCCCGAGCGACTTTTTTGCTTTTACCTGTTGCATTGGCTCAATTGTTTTTATCGGTTAATCACAGTTCCTCATGTAAAAATGCAAAGCCGTATTGTCGCCATACCAATAATTTGGCGTATCTTTGCAAAGCCGTACAAAGGTAATGTTCTGTCGAGAGAAAAACAAGTAAAACGTGGCAGAAATCGTTACCAACCGGTGTAAAGAGCGCGTATTTTTGTGAGGTGTGAAAGTACCTACCAGCGTGCCAAAACAGAACACAGACTTTTTAGCGATTCATGCAACAGAAAGCAAAGAAAATCATTTCAAGCATATTCAAGTATGCCGTTTCAATAGCCATTGGCGTAGGGCTGTTTTATTTTTTGTACAAAAATGTCGATATGGCGCAGATGCGCAATGTCCTGCAAGAGAATGTCGATTATTGGTGGTTTATACCGGTTGTGGTGGTGAGTGTCTTGAGCCATGTCTTCAGGGCTTGCCGGTGGCGGCTTCAGTTGCGAGCCATCAATGTCGATGCCCCGTTGAGTGCGCTTATCAATTCGATATTCGGAACTTATGCCGTGAATCTCATTTTTCCCCGGCTTGGAGAAGTGTGGCGTACGGGCTATATAGCAAGCCGTCAAAAAGCGTCGTTCACGGCAGTGCTTGGTTCAATGGTTGCCGACCGCCTCACTGATACAGTAACCGTATCGCTACTGACGGTGGTGACGTTTTTTGTTGCCCGTGGGGCTTTTATTTCGTTTCTTGATACATATCCACAAGTGAAAGACGGGTTGTGGAACCTGTTGACATCTCCATGGTCATGGGTGATGTTGGTGGTGCTGGCGGCAGCCATAGTGTGGTTGTTGGTAAGCAAAACACAAAACCGGTATATACTCAAACTCAAGCAAATGGTTTCCAACTTGTGGGATGGCTTCTCGGCTATAGCGCGCATGGATGGCAAATGGCAGTTTCTTGGCTACACGATACTTATATGGGGGTGTTATTTCTTGCAGTTATACATAGCGACATTTGCTTTCAGTTTTACTGAAAATATCGGGGTGAAAGCAACGCTTGTACTGTTTGTGCTGAGCAGTATCGGCATGGGAATTCCTACCAATGGCGGACTCGGTTCGTGGCACATTGCCATTATCTTCGGTTTGTCCATATATGGGGTAGGACGCTTCGACCCTGCTAATTTCGATCCTCAGGCATCGGCTTTTGCCATGCTTGTGTGGGGCGTGCAGGCTGTTTTGCTCATTGTGCTTGGCATATATTCATTTACATATATGGCCATAGACCGCCGTCGCATCAAGAACGGGAAGGTGATTGTGCACACGAGCGGCGGCAGCATGAAATTGTAAATTTGTTGGTGGGCATGAAATAATTGTTTAAACAAACAGAGGGAATATGGCGACAGGCGAATATGACGATTATTTTGACGGTGATGATGATACCGCTTCGGTTGAAGAACTGAAAACTGTTGAAGAAGAAACTCCCGAGCAAATAGAGGCAAAAAAAATAAAGGCTCAGACTATAGGCAGGAAAGACGGGAGTCTGCGTAAAGCCATAATGACGATGATTGCAGTTGCCGTATTTGTCATGATAGTGTGGATTGTAGTGATATTTTGGCTGCCTTATGTGAGCGAAGCACAGCAGCGAGGTGTGATTATGCAGGTAAGACAGGAAGGACTTATTTTCAAGACATTTGAGGGGCAGATGATTACGGATGAGCGTATTGCCGATACTACGCACATTTATCAACGTGATTTCATTTTCTCAATTGAAAATGATTCAATTGCTCGCAAAATGATGGAATTACAAGCTACGGGAAGACGCGTGGTGGTTACGTACAAAGAGTATCGTGGAACTCTGCCGTGGCGCGGAAGTTCGAAGATAGTCGTCACAGATTACAGAATGCAATAGATGTTAAATTTGTGCCTGATGGTGCAATGTTTTATAATAAATGCCGTTTTATATTCAGACTTGTAATAATGCGGCATATTTGTTTTATATGAAATGTTGCGGTAGAGTCGGATAATGGGAATTGTCCATGTTATTGGAGTAATACTTTTTAAAATGGAAAACTTATGAAAAGGGAATTGAGAGCAATAGGATTGATTATGTGTATAACGGCACTGATTGCCGTTGCATACATTGGCATTGCGCATTTGATAGAGGAACATGTTGCAAGCGAAACCGTAAGTCTTACTGTTTTCCCTAAGGGACTTGTTGCAAGCCATTGACGTGCTTGTAATGTGTATTTATGAAATTGCGTTAGTGTAATGAAATAAAGTGTTGCGTGTATGAAGTTTCTAAAAGCATTGCTAAAGAGACTTAATTAAAGTTAATTTTATTTTAGCTTTTTGGTTTATAAAATAAACCGATTTATATTTGTACTGTAGAAAGGTGATGATGTGTTAAACAAAATCCTTTTTTATTTTCGTAATATAGTTTGTATTATAAACCACTTTATAATTAATATTATGATTATGGAAGACAAGAAAATTAACGAAAAAGAGAGTTTGGAGTTGATTACTCAAATGATTCTGCAAACGAAACGCCGTTTTGAAACGAGTGATGGTAATATGTTGCTGTCGTGGGGCATATTGACTGTTGCTGTTGCGGCAATAGTGATGGTGACATTAATGGTTGTAAAAGATCCTTCGTGCCAAACCTTGTGGGCATTGATGGCATTAGGCTCGTTTTTCTTTCGTAAAAAAGAAAAGGCTGATAAAGCGAAAGCACATCGCACTTATATCGACACTATTTCGAATAATATTTGGAAATTTGCTGCCGGCATGATATGGCCGGTGGTGATTATATGCGTAGTGCTCGAATACTTCGTACGGCCATGTGTCGGTTACCACAATGTAAATTCTCCATGGCTGCTACTCTATGTTTTTGCATTGATAGTAATGGGCGGAGCTTCGGCCATGCAAGGTATTGTGATAAAGGTCAAGAGCCTTGTGGTGGGCGGTTTTATAGGCGTATCGGCAGGGATGATTGTTGTCGGGTTGGCTTTGTGTCAAGTGCCTGTCACGGTCTATTGGGGGTATCCTTTGTTAATGGTGTGCTTCATGCTGATGATGGTAGTCCCGGGAATTATCATGCGTAATCAAGCGAGGAATGACCGATGAAAGAATTAAATCCTTTGTTGCATTCGCAATTACGCCTTGCAGTGATATCCATTCTGATGAGTGTGGAGGAAGCCGATTTTGTGTATTTGAAAGAAAAGACAGATGCTACGGCGGGAAATTTGAGCGTTCAGATAGATAAATTGTCGTCTGCCGGTTATATAATTGTTGAAAAAGGCTTCTCAGGGAAGAAGACACGGACGGTTTGCAGGATTACGGATGTCGGGAAAGCTGCTTTTGAAGAGTATGTTGCCAATATAAAAGAGTACTTGAAATTATAATGGACAAGTAGAATTTAGGTTTTGTTTCCTATAGTTCCGTTCCTCGGTTGTGTACTTGGAGGAGCGGAACTTTCTATCATAAAAAACAAAAGGCTACCCACCCAAGGCAGCCAACTGCGTTCAACCAAAAAAAAACACTCTTAGATAGAATTACAAACTAAAACTAAATCTATAAACCCATTAATACAATTCAAACAGAAAAAAGTTCAACTTTTTAAACTACTATTGATTTGTCTTTTTTTCAAGAAGGATTCGGTTTTAAAAAAACGAAAACCATTTCTTAAAATTCAACTTTGCAAAGATAAGTGTATTTTTAAAAATAAAAGTGATACTATTAATACAAATTTCAGTACGAATGTTACTTTTTTGCTTTTTTAACTCGCATTTGATGCGATAAATAGGATTGTTAGTGAGCTATTTGTTACAAATAAATTTAAAACCTGTGCTAAAATCAGTAGGGGAGTAGGATATTAAAAATATTTAAAAATATATCTTACAGCATGATATTGTTTTACAGGCCTTTTGTCGCAAAAAATTTCCACAATGGAGCTGCCATTGTAGCTTGTACGACAAGATTATCATGTAATAATTGCTTTACTTCCTCTTCGGTAAGTAAAAATACGCTGAGTTCCTCGGTAGGTTCAAGATGGCCGTTGTCAATTTTTTCAACGCCGGTTGCGACAAAGCTGTGTGTGTAATTGTTGGATGTGCTGGCATTGGGAGCCGTTACGAGTATTTCATGCCATTCGCCGCCGGCGTATCCGGTTTCTTCAAGCAATTCGCGGCGGGCAGCTTGCTCGTATGTTTCGTCCGATTCGCATACTCCGGCACATATTTCGTAGCTTGTGCAGTCGATACCGTGTCGATATTGTCTGACGAATACGAATTTTCCATCGGTGGTTATGGCGATTGTGTTTACCCAATCAGGGTATTCGAGTACGTAAAACTCGTCGTTGATCACTCCGGTTGAAAGTTTCACTCGGTCACGTCGTGCCGTGAGCCACGGGCGGCGTATCAGGTATTCGCTGTCTAGCGTTTCCCATCGTTTTTCTTCTCCTTCGGTTATATTCATATTGAGTTTTTAAAATATTTTAAAATATACACTTTCTCTGGTGTTCGTGATGGTTTTGTGCATTTGTCATTCCCGACCATGCATGGAGTATTGCAGTGCAAAAGACTTTGACTATGTATTCGTGCTTTGTGGCAAAGTCTCGTTTGACCAAGCGACGGATGTGTAATAGCCGGGTATGTTATTTTGCAAACAGGTTGACGAGAAGCGATTGGATTTGTGAGATTACGTTACTGCGACTTGCAGAGAAATTGTTTACCATTATGGTCACTGCATAGCGTGGTTCATTGGCAGGGTAATAGCCGGCATAGCACTGTACGCCACCCATGCTACCTGATTTAAGGGCAATTTTTCCCCGTAGTGGAGTGTTGCGCAGCAACGATTTAACAGTGCCATCTTTCCCTGCTTTCGGCAACAGTGCGGCAAAATCGTTGCCAAAGTCGGAATAGGCTATCCGCAATAAATTACACAGGAATTGTGGTGTTGTCCATCCGTTACGGGCAAGTCCGCTGCCATCTTTCATGGAAATTTCGTTCACATCTAGCCCTTTTGATTTCCACAACGAGCAAGCCATGCGTACACCATTGGCTGTTGTGGCCGGCATTCCTGAGTCGATGGGGAGAGTGCGCAGCACGGCCTCGGCAAACATATTAATGCTACGATACAGAGTAGGCTCTAAGATGTCGCGTAGCTTGGGTGAAGAGTAATCGAGCAGTAGCAGGGTATCGGAAAATTGCTTGTCATCGTGACTTGTGATGCTGAGCGTTATGTCATGTGTATGCATTGCCCGCATGATGCTGTCGGCAAGCAGTCGTCCGGGGGCAGGGTTGGCATACCAATTGTCGAAATCTTCACGTCCCCGCTTGCGTTCCCCTATGGTGCCGTTCATCACGAGTGCTTGGTTGTCGTAGTATAGGTTGCTTACGATGCCCGGTTTGTTGGTTGTGTCGCTATTGGGGTGTTGGCGCAGATTGCTACGCAAGTCGATCCACGGCATCATCGGGATTGTTGATGTGGAATAAGAGTTGTCGCAATTGTCATATTCAAAATGTATTTTCATTTGGTTGTCGGCAAAATTTACAGCATGGTATCCAGTGCCATAATTTTCGGGAATATCTTCGAGCATCCAATATCCCGGAACGGGTTGGTCGGGGATTGCCGATTCATCTATGATTATATTGCCATATATGTTTGATATCCCTATGGCTTTCAGTTGCATTATGAGTGTGTCGACGAATGCCGTGCTGCCCTTTATGTATCTTGAGCCAAGCGTTGGGTCGCCCCCTCCTGCCACTACTATATTGCCCGTGAGTCGCCCTGAAACATCGTCGAAGTCACCTACAGCATATACGCGGGTGTGGTAGCGGAAATCTTCTCCAAGCAGTTCTAGAGCCGATGCGGCAGTTACCACTTTCATCGTTGATGCCGCGACCAACCCTTTGTCGGTGTTAATCCCTGCCACGACTTTGCCTGTTTGAAGATCCATTACGCATACTCCAACCGTAGCGTGGGCAAGTGCCTTAGACGCAGCAAAATTGTCGATGGCGTTTTGCTGTGGCGGTGTTGCTGTTGCCGACAATATGATTAATGATGATATCAGTAGTGCGACTATTTGTTTCATCATGTGTGAATTGTCTTGTGCGATTTATAAAAAATAGCGGTACAGGCAGAATGCGTGCTTGTGCTGCCGACCGCTACTTCATTTTTTATAAAAAACGTGCTGTTGGTTTACTCGCCTTTGGTACGGTTGTATTCATCGCTGATTTTTTTTGCGATGGCAGCCATTTCATCGGCAGGCAACGTTGTTTTGTGGCTGAAACTCATATCATTCTCCTTTGAGATTGGAATGAGGTGAATGTGTGCATGGGCTACTTCAAGCCCCAAGACGGCAACGGCTATTTTCTTACAGTCGATTACTTTCTTCATGCATCTGGCTACACGCCGGGCAAACTTCGTCAGTCCGGCATATTCATCCTCTTCAAGATCGAATATGTAGTCTATTTCATGCTTTGGCACAACGAGCGTATGTCCCGGCATTACCGGATTGATGTCGAGAAATGCAAAATAATTGTCATCTTCGGCTATCTTGTAGCAGGGAATTTCTCCCGCGATTATTTTACTGAAAACAGATGCCATTTCTTGTTATATTTCTATTTTGATTATTTCAAACGATAACACACCTGCCGGTGCTTTCACTTCTACGATATCCCCCACCTTATGTCCAATCAGGCCTTTGGCTATGGGTGTGCTTTGTGCGATTTTCATTTCTTTCAGGTTGGCTTCACTGTCGGTGACAATGGTGTATTTTTGTGTTGCACCGTTCTTCAGATTTTTAATAGTAACGGTGTTGAGCAACTGTACCTCATCGGTGTTGAGTTTGCTTTCGTCGATAATACGTGCGTTGGCCACAAGATCCTTTAGTTGTGAAATCTTCATTTCCAACATTCCTTGAGCCTCCTTGGCTGCATCATATTCAGCATTTTCAGAAAGATCTCCTTTGTCGCGAGCTTCAGCGATAGCACGGGAAATTTCGGGACGCTTTACATTTTCGAGGTAAGCTATCTCCTCCATTTTCTTCTTATATCCATCTTTTGTCATGTAGCTGATAGCCATGGTGAATAAAAGTTTAAACGTTAGTAAAAAATAGAAGAATCTCTACTTCTCATGCAGAGACCCCTCTAAAGGTTATTTCTTTACAAAGTTAGATACAATTTTCCGAATCAGCAAATCTTAAATATAAATTAGCGTAATTTTTAAGGTTTTAAGTGCCTTGTTGTTTCATGAAATATGTCTACATTTGTGTAATGAGCAACTTCAAGAAAAAGCTGATATTTCGGCCGAGGCTGTTTCGTATTCCATGCAATCACCGATGTTCTATTTAGATGATTATGACATTGTGTTGTATTTCAATCCTTATGAAATAGGACCGTGGACAATCGGAACGGTAGTAGTTCCTGTGCCGTTTTATATGATTGAGGATATTGTGGTACCGAGGCCAAGCAATTTCTATATTGGCAATAGGTATGATTTTATAGTGTGAATTGTCACATATTGCCATAATTAATGTAATTTTGTAGCAAATATTTGAGAACATGGAGCATATATCTGATAGAATTAAAGCGATGTCGCCATCGGCAACTTTGGCCATGTCGCAGAAGAGCAGTGAGCTGAAGGCTAAAGGTATCGATGTGATTAATCTTTCGGTGGGTGAACCAGATTTCTTTACTCCCGTCCACATAAAAGATGCTGCTAAGCAGGCCATAGATGATAATTTCTCGTTTTATTCGCCCGTGCCTGGCTATATGTCGTTGCGAAAGGCCATTTGTGCAAAGTTGAAACGGGAGAACGGGCTTGATTTCTCTCCCGAGCAAATCATAGTATCGGGTGGTGCCAAACAATCGCTTTGTAATTGCATCCTTGCAACCATTAATAAAGGCGACGAGGTGATTATTCCCACGCCGGCATGGGTGAGCTATATGGAGATGGTGAAACTTGCAGAGGGTAAGAATGTGATTGTGCCGGCTTCGATGGAGCAGGATTTCAAGATTACCCCCGAACAGCTTGCTTCTGCAATCTCGCCGCGTACACGCATGATTATATTGTGTTCCCCTTCAAATCCAACGGGAAGCGTGTATTCGCATGATGAATTGAAGGCTCTTGCCGGTGTGCTTGCCAAGCATCCCGATATTATAATACTTGCCGATGAGATATATGAACACATTAATTATACGGGTCGCTTCGATTCTATTGCGCAGTTCCCTGAGATTCGAGACAGGGTGGCAATCGTCAATGGTGTGTCGAAGGCTTATGCCATGACTGGTTGGCGTATAGGTTTCCTTGCAGCACCGCAGTGGATTGTCAAAGCCTGTAACAAGTTGCAGGGGCAATACACGTCGGGTGCATCGTCAATAGCACAGAAGGCAGCCGAAGCTGCTTATACAGGATCGCAAGAATGTGTTGAAACCATGCGTGTGGCCTTTGAACGCCGCAGGAATTTAATAGTGTCGTTATTGAAGGAAATACCGGGCATGAAAATCAATGAACCACAGGGTGCATTTTATGTCTTCCCCGAAGTATCGTCATACATTGGCAAAAGTTATGGAGAACATGTCATTTCCACATCTGGCGACCTTGCATTGTATTTGCTTGATGAGGCACATGTGGCTACTGTCGATGGTGCTGCTTTTTGTGCACCTGGTTATATACGTATGAGTTATGCTACCGATGATAACAGCATACGTGAAGCTGTGAGTCGTATAGCAGCAGCTCTTGCGAAGTTGAAATAGAGCCAGTCTGCTTCTGAGACAGTAATTTGCATAACACACGGGACACTCAATTGGAATCAGAGTGTCCCGTGCTATTTTTGTGATTCGAAAAAAGTGGTTGTTCGGAGTTGAATCAGGCAGTGTGTTTGCGGCGGAATGAACGTTGCCCATACCAGATTACCACAACGAAACAAATGAATGGCAATATGAACGACACGTTTACGGCAGGCATACCCATAACAGTACCCATGTCGATTATTGCCGCTTGTACGGGTGGTAGCACTGAGCCTCCAAGAATGGCCATGATAAGTCCTGCGGCACCAAATTTGGCATCATCTCCAAGTCCGTTTAGTGCAATGCCGTAGATGGTGGGAAACATCAGTGACATACATGCCGAAACCGCCACAAGGCAATATATTCCGGTGCGGTTTTGGAAAAATATTACGCCTAATGTTAAGATGCAGGCAGCAATTGCCAAGGCTTTTAACAATTGTCCGGGGTTAAAGTATTTCAGCAAGAATGTGCATATAAATCGGCTCATGCAGAAAAGTCCCATGGCGATGATATTATATAGCTGCGATTGTACTTCGGCATCTTGTTCGCTCATGCCTTCGTTCATGAGTATATGCGTGCCATATTGTATGATAAACGTCCAACACATGATTTGTGCCCCCACGTAAAAGAATTGTGTTATCACGCCGTCACGATAGTGCGACATAGAAAATATGCGCTTTATTGTTGGAATGAAATTGATATTGTGAGATTTGTCGCCATTCTTTGGCATCTTTGTAAACAATATTATGAAAAACATTGCAAGAATCACAATTCCTATTGCCAGATATGGGGCAATCAGTATCGACAAGTCGCTGTCGCGCAATTGTTCGAATTCAGATTGCGATAGCATGGCTCGCTCGGAGGTTTCCAAAGGGTTCAACTTGTTTTGTATGAAGTTCATTGCCACATACATTCCAAGCAACGACCCTATTGGGTTAAAGGCCTGGGCGAAGTTAAGACGGCGTGTGGCGGTTTCTTCGTTGCCCATAGATAAAATGTAAGGGTTACTGCTCGTTTCCAAGAACGATAGCCCACATGTTAGAATGAAATAGGCGATTAGGAACGGGAAATATTGTCCCGTCATTTTTGCAGGGAAGAAAAGTAATGCTCCAATGGCATATAGTCCGAGTCCGAGGAGTATACCGGCCTTATAAGAATATTTACGAATGAATATTGCGGCAGGGAAAGCCATGGCGAAATATCCGCCATAGAATGCCACTTGCACCAGTGTTCCCTCGGTGACGCTCATGCGGAAAATCTTTGAAAATGCTTTTACCATGGGGTTGGTGATGTCGTTGGCGAATCCCCATAGTGCAAAGCAACTTGTTATGAGGATAAATGGAAAGATATAGCTTATCCCGTTGTGATGGAGCAAGGGTGGGGGAGATTTCTTAGTATTGTTCATTTGAGTAAAGTTATTCAAGTTATTGTTTAATCAACCAACTGTTTCGGCTTGTACCAGTATGTTGCCAATGGCTGTGGCTTCTACGGGACCACTTATAACCGGAATGCCTAACGCCTCTTGTGTAAGGCGATTGAGAAGACGGTTTTGATTGCCGCCACCGATTATGCATAATTCATCAATGGGACGGCCTGTCAGGCGGTTCAGTTCATCAATCCCCGATTTATAGCGACTGGCAAGGGATTGCATCACACAAAGCATATATTCTCCTTGGGTCTTTGGTACTTGTTGGTTTGTTTTACGGCAATATGATGCAATGGTGGCTTCCATTTGATCCGGTTTTTGAAATTCTGGATCATCAACATTGATAATCGATGCTATTTTTGCTCGTTCGGCATCTGCAATCAGAGTGTCGTAACCGATTTCTTTCCTATCCTCTTCCCATTGTGCGCGTAATCGTTGTAGAATCCACAATCCGGTGATATTTTGCATAAAACATATTTTGCCGTCTGTTCCACCTTCATTTGTGAATCCTGCCAACCTTGCTTCTTCGGTCAATATGGGCTCGTCAAGTTCGATGCCGAGTAGCGACCAAGTGCCGGAACTTAAAAATGCGCGATTTGCACCCGAATGTCCTGTCGGCAGAGCCTTGATTGCGCTTGCCGTGTCGTGAGAGGCAACGGCTATTACCTCGACCGGATAGTTTATGCCGATTTCTTCGGCCACGTCCTTCTTGATTGTTCCCCTACGGCTGCCGGGCATTACGATGTCGCCAAACAGGTGTTGGGGAAGCCCGAGGGATTGTATCAGTTCTCGATTCCAATTGCGTTGTCTGGCATTGAGCAATTCCGAAGTCGATGCTATGCTGTATTCGTTATTAGGCACTCCGGTCAAGAAATAACTGAACAGGTCGGGCATGAATAGCAAGCGGTCGGCAATATCCAAACGTATGTCTTTTTCTTTCTTCAGCCCATAAAGTTGGTATATACTGTTAATGGGCATTATTTGGATTCCGGCCAAGGCATAATGTTTAGTCATCTCTGCCTCGCTGCCAAACAACTCCTCGGGCAGGCCATTGGTGAACGGGTCACGGTAGCATATTGGGTTGCCGAGCAAGTTGCCATGTTTGTCGATAAGCCCGAAATCCACACCCCAAGTGTCGATACCGATGCTTTTTATCCTGTAACCTTTACGCACGGCCATTCGGATGCCGTCTTTCATGTCTTGGAACAGAGCCAAGAAATCCCAATATGTGTGTTTGCCGAGTCTTATTTGTCTGTTAGAGAATCTGCTTATTGTTTCCAAGGTTAATTGACCTTGGTGGAATGAGCCCGCAATTACCCGTCCGCTTCCTCCACCAAAGTCAACTGCGATATATACTTCTTTCATTTGGCGGTGTTCTTATTTCGTTACTTTGCCGAGTATGTATGTGTCGAGGTCGTTTATTTCTTCGGTCGATAATACATTGTAGCTGGAACCTGATTGAATTATTATACGGCAAGCCATTTCAAAGAACATGGCACGCTCAAATGCTTCGTCGAAATCTTTTCCACAAACTACCTGCCCATGTTTGAGCATCAACGCCGAATTGTGCTCTTTCAAGGCTTCGATTACACCTTTGGCCAATTCTTTTGAGCCGGGACGGTAATATGGAATGATAGGTATTTCTTTACCCACATGACAAGGAATCTCGGCAGTGACATTGAAGTTTTCAGGTTGCTTTTTCATGCATGCTATCGCAGTGGCGTAAGGCGACTGAAAATGTAACACGACATTCATGTCGGGGCGCTCGCGTAGTACTCCGAGGTGGAACGTGTGTTCCATCGACGGTTTTACGCCATTGATGCTCTCGCCTGTGATGAGGTTGCAAATGGCTACTTTGTCTTTTGTTATGTTTGGTACCCAAGAGCCGGTTCCTGAAATGAGCACTTCCTCGTCGATGCGCCACGACAGGTTGCCACTACTGCATATTGTCAGGCCTGCATCTCCTACGCGGTGGGCTTGTTGTATGAATTGTTCGATATGTTCGGTTGTAATCATGTCTGGTGTGTTTTTACGTTATAAGAAAGAGGGGAAAGGTGAATTTTGGCAATTCACCTTTTCTCCAATTTTAATTAATGGTGAAGGGAAATTTCTATTTATAGATAGGGCCGTATGTGGCACATGCTCTGTAGTCGGCTCCTTCCTTATCCGTGCCGAAAGCATTCCATGCTGCCGGACGGAAAATCTTTTCTTCATCCACATTGTGCATACAAACAGGAATACGCAACATAGATGCAAGCGTGATAAGATCTTGTCCTATATGCCCATAGCTTATGGCACCATGGTTGGCACCCCAATTGTTCATGACCGAATAAACATCTTTGAAAGCCGGTTTGTCGCACAAACGAGGAACAAACCATGTCGTAGGCCAAGTGGGGTCGGTGCGTTTGTTCAATATTTCGTGAATTTCGGGATCGATGTCTGCGGTCCACCCTTCTGCTATCTGCAATACAGGGCCGAGACCCTTTATGATGTTTAGTCGCGACATGGTGACGGGCATTCCACCTTTTGAGAGGAAATTGCTTGAGAAACCTCCGCCTCTGAAGTAATCTCGGTCGGCAGGTAGCCAATTGGTGGCCTTCAAACAGGCTTCGGCATCTTTCTCGGTCATTTCCCAACATGGTTTCATGCATGGTTCTCCCTGTGCGTTCTGGCTTGCTCCTGTGGCATCGAGTGTGGTTGCTCCCGAGTTGATGAGGTGTATCATGCCGTTTGCTGCCAAGCCGGTCAGTTTCTTGCCGGTTACTCGTTCTACGGCCTCGGGACTCCAATAGGTGCGTACATCGCTGAACATCTGGCCACATCCGGTAAGCAAGTTGCCAAACAACATTGCCACGGCATTGCACGAGTCGTTTTCAGTGGCAAGCACAAATGCTTTGCGAATGCCGTTCCAGTCAAATGTGCTGCACATCAGTGCCTCGGTGAAGTCGCCATTAGGTTTCCAGTCGGTCCATTGGCGTTGTCCTTGGAATCCTGCGGCAATGGCGTTATGTCCTATGGCTTCTTCCTTGAATCCCATTTCGAGGAGTTTCGGGTTGCCTTGCATCAAGTCACGCACGATTAAAGTCATTTTTACGACAAATTCCCAATCGGCATCTTTCTGCTCGCGCGTTTTTTGGCGTTCGGGGCGGTTCTTGTCCCATCCTTCATTGACTTTGCAATATTTTTCGGTCCACTTCATTGCCTTTTTATATTCCTCATGGTCGTATATGCCTTCGTCCATTCGGCGCAATACCTCGGTTTCGTCGACACTCTCATTGCGCATACCCAAGTATTCTTGGAAAAAGTTTTGATCTACGATACTGCCGGCTATTCCCATACATTGGCTGCCAATTGACAAGTAGCTTTGGCCGCGCATTTGGGTAACCACTACGGCAGCACGTGCCCAACGTAGAATTTTTTCTGCAACGTCATCCGGGATGGTATTGTCGTCTATATCTTGTACGTCACGCCCGTATATACCGAATGCCGGAAGTCCCTTTTGTGCATGACCGGCCAATACTGCGGCCAAATATACTGCTCCCGGACGTTCGGTACCATTAAATCCCCAGACAGCTTTGGGCCAATAGGGATTCATGTCCATGGTTTCGGAGCCGTAGCACCAGCATGAAGTTACAGTAATGGTAGCACCTACGCCTTCACGTTCAAATTTCTCGGCGCAAGCGGCACTTTCTCCCACACGACCTATTGTGCCATCGGCTATGACACATTCCACAGGGCTGCCATTGCCATTTCTGACATTATTGGTGATTAATTCAGCAACGGCTTTGGCAAGGCACATTGTTTTTTCTTCGAGGCTTTCACGTACACCTCCTTGGCGACCGTCTATAACCGGTCGAATGCCAATTTTAGGATACTTGTTCATTTTCTTTTTTCTGCTTTATAGAATTGTTTATGTTATAGAAATTAGTAATTAAAGTAATGGGTGTGATTTGTATATGCAATTAATTGTCATCTCCCATACAGATCGTTGAGAGAGGGTAACACATGGTATATGCAAACTGAACAAAATAACTTTATACAAAGAAACGCATTTTACGTCGAACGTACAAGAAAAAAATATATGTTTTTCAACATAGTACAATGTGAAAATACGTATAAAAATAAATCCTTGGCATCACTGCCCAGGATCGCTTTAAATAACCTTCTAATACCATTAACATAAACCTAAAAACAGAAGTGATTGTCTCACGACATTCATCTTTAGTTTACCTTAAAACTAATACCATGAATAACTAGTGCAAAGTTATATGTTTATATGTTGTATAACATAATTTTGTGGCAAGAAAAATTAAATATGAAACATTATTTAACTATTATACGGTGTAATATTGCAATTGTTTACATTTGTAAACAATTCTGTGGCAAATAAGTCGGTCTTTTTGCGTCGGCATATGCGATTAATTAGTAAGTTTGTACAAAAAAGATGTCGAAGATGGAAATGTGGAAAATTATATGGAACGACATAATGTCAAACGACGTGACGGTGGTCGGCGCGGTGTTTAAGTTGGTGTTGAGCCTTGTGCTTGGTTCGATTGTCGGCTTGGAACGCAAGAGTAAGGGGCAAATTGCCGGCGACCGTACGTTTGCACTTATTTCGATGGGGGCAACGCTTGCCATGCTGTTGAGCATATACATACCGCAAGAGTATCTTGAACTGAAAAACGGAGATCCGGGACGTATAGCGGCGCAAGTTCTTACCGGCATAGGTTTTCTTGGTGCCGGTGCAATAATACAGATGAAAGGGTCGGTGCGCGGGTTGACTACTGCCGCCGGAATTTGGATGGTGGCGACTATAGGTCTGGCGATAGGTGCGGGTATGTATGTGGTGTCGCTTGTCGCTACGGCTCTTGTGTTGTTCATTCTTGTGTCGCTTGAACGCTACGACCGCCGTCGCGTGGGCATTAGCGGACAGTCAAGAGTGATCAACATGACTCTTGATGGCATTGTCGTTACATTTGAATCGCTCGATGTGACCCTTGCGAAGCATGATGTGCTTGTACAGAATCGCTTTATAAAATATGATTATAAACAACAGGTCTCGTATGTTTCTCTTGTGGTTTTTTCAAAAGGAAAAATCGATTTCGCCCCTTTGTTTAATGAGATTGGTCAAATCCTTTCGGTGCAATCCATAACCCTGTCGAATGAGATTGATATATAGGCGATGGCATTAAGACAAAAACTTCGGAATGTTATGTGCGTTCTACCTAATAATACGGTGAATTTAAGTAGGAAGTAAACAGTGACTTGATTTCGCATAAATAGGAGGTCTATAGAACAAGGTTATGGTACGGCGAAATATAAAAGGCAAGAAAAATAAAAAGACTGCAACGCGGCGCAAATGGATAATTGTCGTATCGGCAAGTGCCGGTGCATGTATGTTGCTGCTTGCCGTGGGATTGGTTTATGTGTCACACAGGTTGAAACGTCCTGAGATTGTAGTGCTTAAAAGGGAATATCCAATCAGCGGTATTGATGTGTCGAGTCATAATGGTAATATCGATTTTAGTCGAGTGGTAGCCGACAGTATAACTTTTGTGTATATAAAAGCTTCGGAAGGAGCTGATTTTCGCGACAGTAACTTTTATGCTAATTGCGACAGTGCCTCCGCTGTGGGATTAAAAGTTGGTGCTTATCATTTTTTTCGTAAAAATGGTGACGGTGCGTTGCAAGCGAAGAATTTTATTGAGGCTACCGAAGGAAAGAAACTCGACTTGCCGCTTGTAATCGATGTAGAGGACTGGGGCAATGAAAGTGCCGAAAGTGAGGCCGTTGTAAAACGTAATCTTCAAGAAATGATTGCCGCGCTTGAGGCAAACAACCGTCATGTAATGATATACACCAACAAGGATGGTTACCGCAGTTATATAAAAGACGAGTTTTCACATCTTGATTTGTGGCTGTGTACTTTCAGACATCCAAGGAAAGTAAACGATTATAATTGGAAAATGTTGCAATATAGCCATTGGGGTAACGTGGATGGTGTGGACGGCGAGGTTGACCTTAATGTATTTAATGGCGACAGCTTGCAGTGGGAACAGTGGTTGCGTAAATAAAGATGCGACTGCTTGACAAATTGCATAATAGTAACAATGATTCACAGGGAGGAAGTAGTTCTAAAACTTCCGGAAGTAATTCATGCACACATGATTTGCATTTGCACGTAACTTACACTATCTTTGCACCCGAAATTTAGGGAAGTGTATGCAGAATATAAGGAACATTGCTATTATAGCGCATGTTGACCACGGCAAGACCACTTTGGTTGACAAAATGTTACTTGCGGGAAATCTTTTCCGCGATAATCAAAACAAAGGAGAACTTATTCTTGACAACAACGACCTTGAACGTGAGCGTGGTATCACGATTCTTTCAAAAAATGTGTCGATCAATTATAATGGCTATAAAATTAATATTATAGACACTCCGGGACACTCTGACTTCGGAGGCGAGGTGGAGCGTGTGTTGAATATGGCTGATGGCTGCTTGTTGCTTGTGGATGCTTTTGAGGGGCCAATGCCGCAAACTCGCTTTGTGCTGCAAAAAGCTCTCGAAATAGGGTTGAAACCAATAGTCGTGATAAACAAGGTTGACAAGCCTAATTGCCGCCCCGATGAGGTGCAAGAGATGGTGTTTGACCTGATGTGTAACCTTAATGCAACCGAGGAGCAACTTGATTTTCCTACGGTGTATGGCTCGGCCAAACAGGGATGGATGAGCGACGATTGGCGCAAACCTACCGACAATATCAATGCCGTACTTGATGCTATAATAAAATATATTCCTGCCCCTGAGATGATTGAAGGTGATGCGCAGATGCTCATTACCTCACTTGATTACTCCTCTTATGTGGGACGTATTGCAATAGGTCGTGTGCATCGAGGAGAGGTGCGTGAAAACACGGATATTGCTTTATGTAAAAAAGATGGTTCAATAAGCAAGCAACGAATAAAGGAGTTGCATGTTTTCGAAGGAATGGGACGCAAGAAAGTGCAGTCGGTAAAGTCGGGTGACATTTGTGCAATTGTGGGGCTCGAAAGCTTTGAAATCGGTGACACTATTGCCGATGTTGGCAATCCTGAGCCACTTCCGCGTATTGCTATTGATGAGCCTACAATGTCGATGACTTTCACCATCAACGATTCGCCTTTTTTTGGCAAGGATGGGAAATATGTCACTTCACGTCACATTGCCGACCGTTTGAAGAAGGAACTTGACCGTAACCTCGCCCTGCGTGTGGAACGCACTGACAGTGATGATGCGTGGAACGTATATGGACGCGGTGTGTTACACCTTTCGGTACTTATTGAAACCATGCGTCGTGAGGGATATGAATTGCAAGTGGGTCAGCCGCAGGTTATTATTAAAGAAATAAATGGTCAAAAGTGTGAACCTGTGGAATTACTTTCGATTAATGTGCCGGAAGAGTATTCAAGCAAAATAATCGATATGGTTACCCGTCGCAAGGGTGAAATGGTTATGATGTCAACACAAAACGACCGCATACAGATGGAGTTCAATATACCATCCCGTGGTATAATAGGATTGCGCACTAATGTGCTTACGGCATCGGCAGGTGAAGCGATAATGTCACATCGTTTCCTTGAATATCAACCGTGGAAGGGTGACATAGAGCGACGTACGAATGGCTCGTTGATTGCTATGGAGAGTGGGACTGCTTATGCCTATGCTATCGACAAGCTGCAAGATCGCGGTCGTTTCTTCATATTTCCGCAAGAGGAAGTATATGCCGGACAGGTTGTGGGGGAGAACGCCAAGGATAATGATATAGTGGTGAATGTGACCAAATCTAAGAAACTTACCAATATGCGGGCTTCTGGTGCTGATGACAAGACACGTATAATTCCGCCTGTGGTGTTTAGCCTGGAAGAGGCTCTTGAATATATCAAGGGTGATGAGTATGTTGAAGTAACTCCGCACCACATACGCTTGCGTAAAATTATTCTCGATGAGAATGAACGTAAACGGGCTAACCGCAATTGATATGTGTATTCTATTTTAGAAACTTTGTTCCATTGTATATTTTCACACGGGTAAGAGTAAACCTTACCCGTGTAATTTTTGATGTGTGCCTCTTTGGAGGCTGCCTGTAAAAACACGTTTAATGATAGGTACAGCGGATGCTGCATACGGAGTAAATATGTCCGTTGGAGATCCTTGATACATCCAGAATATAGTAACAGTCACGAGAACCACTATGCCTTCTCTCATGTATAAATTGAAAATTTCTCAGGTTTCCAAAAACGAGATCAGCAATCAGCATAATGCTTTGCTTTGTTTCAATATGTCACTTATTTGTATTGTTTTTTGATTTGAATGCTTGCAGATTGGCATAATAATTGCTAATATTGCAATCGGCGAAAGGAACAAATATGTTTGGATTATTCTCACCGACAATTAGAGATATATTAGATTGTAGCAGGAAAGAAGCTGATAGATTGCATAGTGGCGTTATAATGCCGGAGCATTTGATGCTTGGCATTATTCGCAATGGGCATAATAACGCTTATGAATTGCTGCGGCAAGTCGATGCCGACATTGATGATTTGCGTTCTTTTCTGGAAACCAATGTGTCAGAAACAGGACAAGTTGACAACTCTGAAATGAGCAGCAGTCGAATTACGGTAAGCAAGTCTACCGAGATGTTGTTACGACAGGCAATCGTTGAAGCTAAATTGCGACATATGCCGGTTGATGCCGAACATTTGTTACTGGCATTTCTACATGATCCATATAAAGGTTTTGTTTTTAGAATTTTGAATTATATGAAAATAGATTATAACGAAGTAGAAAAATATCTTGACAGTGAATTTATTGGTCCTGTTGCCGGAGCTGGATTCACTGAAAATGATGATGACGATGACGGATTGCTCGGAAATGATTCTTCGAGTGGTGGAGCTGCATCGTCGGCGGGTAGGAGTGGCGAAGTGAGAAGCCGTGTCACGCACCAATCGCGCGGACGTAGCGAAACTCCTGTGCTTGACAAATTTGGCAAGGATATAACTCGAGATGCCGAGGATGGCAAACTTGATCCTGTAGTTGGACGCGAGGTGGAAATTGAACGTCTTGCTCAAATCCTCAGTCGGCGAAAGAAGAATAATCCGGTTTTGATAGGTGAGCCGGGTGTCGGAAAATCGGCGATTGTTGAGGGACTTGCAGCACGTATAGTACAGCGCAAGGTAGCTCGTGTGTTGTTTGGCAAGCGGGTTGTAGCACTCGATATGGCGAGTGTGGTGGCAGGTACCAAGTATCGCGGCCAGTTTGAAGAACGCATCAAGGCAATTATTGATGAAGTGAAGAAAAATACTGATGTGATATTGTTCATCGATGAAATTCACACCATAGTCGGAGCCGGCAGTGCCGCAGGAACAATGGATGCCGCCAATTTATTGAAACCGGCACTTGCTCGTGGCGAAATACAGTGTATCGGTGCTACTACACTTGATGAATATCGTAAAAGTATTGAAAAGGATGGTGCACTTGAGCGTCGTTTCCAGAAAGTGATGGTCGAGCCTACGACTGTTGAAGAAACCATGCAGATATTAAACAATATAAAGGAGAAATATGAGGAGCATCACGGTGTTACTTACACTCCCGAGGCAATAAAGGCATGTGTGACATTGACAGAGAGATATGTATCGGATCGTAATTTCCCTGACAAGGCAATAGATGCGCTTGATGAAGCGGGGTCGAAAGTGCGTATTACAAACGTGGCTGTGCCAAAGGAGATTGATGAACTCGAAAAACAGATTCAAGAGGCACAACGCAATAAAATAAAAGCCGCGCAGTCGCAAAATTTTGAAAGTGCAGCCAATTATCGTGACTTGCAAGAAAGGCTGAATGACAGGCTGAATGAAGAAAAACAGAAATGGGAAGAAAGCCTTGCCCTGCATCGTGAAATAGTCGATGAAGACAAAGTTGCTGAAGTGGTGGCAATGATGACTGGTGTGCCGGTGCAGCGAATAGCCCAGGCCGAAGGTATAAGATTATTGAATATGGGTGACGAGCTGAAGGGGCAGATTATCGGTCAAGACAAGGCAATAGAAAAGATTGTCAAAGCCATAAGACGGAATAGGGTTGGGCTTAAAGATCCTAATAAACCCATCGGCACATTTATGTTTTTAGGTCCGACTGGTGTCGGTAAAACTCATCTTGCAAAGAAGTTGGCTGAATTTTTGTTTAATTCGGCAGATTCTTTAATCAGAATAGACATGAGTGAGTACATGGAAAAGTTCTCGACTTCAAGGCTTGTTGGAGCTCCTCCGGGATATGTGGGATATGAAGAAGGTGGTCAACTGACTGAAAAGGTTCGCCGACATCCTTATTCTGTTGTATTGCTTGATGAGATTGAGAAGGCACACCCCGATGTGTTCAACATGTTGCTTCAGGTGATGGATGAGGGACGACTCACTGACAGCCTTGGGCGTAAGGTCGATTTCAAGAATACGATAATCATTATGACTTCCAACATAGGGTCGCGTCAAGTGAAGGAAATGAATGGTGGCGTAGGATTTAACACGACTGCTACGAGCAAGGATTATAATGAAGGAATCGTGAGAAAAGAGTTAAGTCGACGGTTTTCTCCTGAATTCTTGAATCGTATTGATGACATTGTGATGTTTGAGCAACTTGGCAAGAAAGATATAGAAAAAATCATCGATATTGAACTTTCCTCGTTGTATAAACGTGTGGAAAATCTTGGTTTTACGTTACAATTAACATTGGATGCTAAAGCGTTTCTTGCCAAAAAGGGGTATGACCCTGCATACGGAGCACGACCGTTGAAACGGGCTATCCAGACATATCTTGAAGATGTATTGGCGGAGATATTGTTGACTGCTGTTTCACGGTCGGGGAATGATACGATAATTGTAGATAAATCGGATGACGGCGACAAGTTGGATGCCCATATTGCAATAGCAGAAATTGCGACAGGAAAAGAGGAGAATTTGGCATTACCTGATGCATAAAAAGTCAGAACAAGATAGAAAAAATGTCATACCAGACAGGTATGGCATTTTTTTTGCTGTGTAAGTACGTAAACATTATTAATATATTATGCAAAAAGGATCTATTGGGGTTACAACTGAAAATATTTTCCCCGTAATTAAAAAATTCTTGTACAGCGACCACGAGATATTTTTACGTGAACTTGTGTCGAATGCAGTAGATGCAACACAAAAATTGAAAACACTTGCTTCTCATGGAGAGTTTAATGGTTCTCTTGAAGGGCTCAAGGTGAATGTTGTCGTAGATAAAGATAAGGGTACTCTCACGGTATCGGATAACGGTATCGGTATGACTGCCGAGGATATTGACAAATATATCAATCAGATAGCGTTTTCCGGTGCTGAAGAATTCTTGAATAAGTATAAAGACAATGCCAATGCCATTATAGGGCATTTCGGGCTCGGCTTCTATTCGGCTTTCATGGTGGCAAAGAAGGTTGAGATCCGTTCTCTGTCATATAAGGATGGTGCAAAAGCTGTCAGCTGGATATGTGATGGCTCACCCGAATATGAAATGAACGAGATCGATAAGGCCGAACGAGGCACCGATATTATTCTATATATAGAAGACGAGGATGATAAAGAATTTCTGGAGAAGTCTCGTATAGAAACATTGTTGCGTAAGTATTGCAAGTTCTTGCCTGTGCCGGTCGTGTTCGGTAAGGAGCAGGAATGGAAAGATGGCAAGTATGTTGATACCGACAAGGATAATGTTATAAACAATGTTGCTCCGTTATGGGCAAGAAAACCGTCAGAATTGAAAGATGAAGACTATCTTAAATTCTATCATGATATTCTTCCGGGGCAGGATGATCCGTTGTTTTGGATACATCTTAATGTCGATTATCCATTTACACTGACGGGAATATTATATTTTCCTAAGATCAAGAACAATATTGAGATTAATAAGAATCGCATCCAACTTTATTGTAATCAGGTATTTGTTACAGATTCGGTCGAGGGTGTTGTGCCGGAATTTCTAATGCTTCTGCAGGGTGTTATTGATTCTCCGGACATCCCACTGAATGTATCTCGCTCTTATTTGCAAAGTGATTCTAACGTTAAGAAGATTGCATCTTATATTACAAAGAAAGTAGCTGCACGCCTTGAAGAGATTGCAAAGAACGACCAGAAAAATTTTGAGGCAAAATGGAATGACATTAAGCTGTTTATTGAATATGGGATGCTTACCGATGATAAATTCTGTGAATCGGCAATGAAATTTGCCTTGGTTGAGGATACGGAAAGCAAGTTCTATAAGTTGGACGATTACAGAAAATTGATAGAAGGTGCCCAGACCGACAAGGATGGCAATGTGGTCTATCTGTATGCTACGGATAAGGAACAGCAATATTCCTATATTAAAGCTGCTGCGGATAAGGGATATAGTGTATTGGTGATGAATGGGCAGTTGGATGTGCATTTTATTGGCTTACTGGAACAAAAGATTGAAAAAAGTCGCTTTGTGCGTGTCGATTCAGATGTCATTGATAATATAATTCCATCAAAAGATAAAAAAGAGGCCGATTTGACACAGTTGCAACGGACGATTCTGACCACAGTATTCAAGTCGCAGATTCCTGCTATTGGTAAGAGTGAATTCTTTATATCTTTTGAGGCCGTAAGTCCGGATGCACAACCTGTGGTTATTACTCAAAGCGAATATATGCGCCGTATGAAAGATATGGCTGCTCTTCAACCTGGAATGAGTTTTTATGGAGAGTTGCCTGATAGTTATACGGTCACACTCAATGTCAACCATCCTGTGGTGAAAAGGATATTGGATGCAGCTCAAGCTGAAATCGGAGGGCAGACCGAAACTCTGGAAAATGATTTGACTGCCGTAAACGCAGAGATAAAGGCTATCAATGATGCCAAGAAAGATAATAAAGAACTTGACGATGCTCAAAAACAACAGCTTGCCGACAATGAAAAGCGTGCAGCAGAACTGCGTAAGCAGCAAACGGATATTCTTACGGAATATGCAGGTAAGCAGGATGCAGTCAAGCAGCTTGTTGATATTGCACTGTTGGGGAATGGGATGTTGAAAGGTGAAGCACTGAGCCGTTTTCTGCAACGTTCCATAGAGCTTCTGTAATTTGTCGCTGATATTGGCTCATTTTGAGTTTTATTGAGGGTGACCCAAAAGTCAATAACGACGAACGGGTCACCCTCATTCTTTTTTCTTGATGGCGATTTTTTTAGAGTTATCAGGATTGTGTTTTAAGTTTTTTTTGGTTGAATTTGTGTGAGGGTATATATGTGGGATTCAGGTAGTTGGTAGGGGGATGAAAAAAAATATGAAAAAAAGTTTGGGAAAAATTTGGAATGAGGGGAAAAAAGGCATTACCTTTG